>CAXNEV010000180.1:0-7340 GCA_964200925.1 Candidatus Latescibacterota bacterium
CCACGTTTTCCAATCTTTCAAAAATCGCTCCAACCCGCTATCGGTCAAAGGATGTGTCAACAATTTGTTCAACACATCGGGTGGCAATGTCACCACATCGGCACCGGCCAGCGCACATTCGACCACATGTTTGGGCGACCGCAAACTGGCGGCCAGCAATTGGGTTTCAAATCCGTAATTGTCGTAAATTTCGCGAATGGTTCGAATCAACTCCATGCCATCTTGCCCCAGATCATCGAGCCGACCGATAAACGGACTGATATAAGCAGCGCCCGCTTTGGCCGCCATCAACGCCTGTGTGGCCGAAAAACACAACGTCACATTGGTGCGAATGCCTTCCAGTGAACACGCCTTCACCGCCTTTAAGCCTTCCAACGTAATCGGACTTTTCACCACCACCTGCTCGTGAATTGCGGCATTGTGCCGGGCCTCTTTCATCATCCCTTCAAAATCGGTGCTCACCACCTCGGCACTCACCGGCCCATCGACAATCTCGCATATTGCCCGAATGATATCTTCAAAATTGCCTTTTTCTTTCGACATTAAACTCGGGTTTGTCGTCACCCCATCCAGAACACCCATGGACTGGGCTTCGCGAATGGCATCTAAATTGGCCGTATCGATAAAAAACTGCATAGGCATCCTCCGTGGGTAGGCAATCACCTGTGGTGATTGTAGGACTGCAAAAAAGGATTCAGCATAACAACAGGTTTTCTTCTGTATTCTGTATTTTAATGTTTTTGCTCTTAAAAGGAAAATCAAAACACCCGTTCCACCAAACAGGCACACCTCTCGCGCAAAAGTTCGCGGGCCTGTGAAGGCGGTAAAGCTTCCAGGTGTGCTTCTGCGGCTTCTGCCCGGTGCTGACACACATTTTGTGCCCGCTCAATAGACCCATACTGGGTCATCAACGCAATAACCCATTCCACGTCTTCCTGTGTGGTTTTGTGGCGATTGCGATCCAGAATTTCTCGCACCTTCTGATTTTCCTCAACTGTACATCGATTGAGCAAATCGATCACCATCAAGGTGCGCTTGCCCTCGGCAATATCGCCTCCGCGCTCTTTGCCATATCCACCAGATGTGGTGGTGGGGGCTTGGGAAGCCTCTGAAGCATCAATCACCAGATTCAATAAATCATCGCGAATCTGAAAAGCAACAGCCATGGCCTCGCCAAAATTGCCAATATTTGCCCGATCTTTTTCGCTGGCATGGGCAATCATTGCACCCATCGTGCAGGGACCACGCCCGCTGTACCACCCGGTTTTTCGCCGCAGCATTTCGATAAACGCATCCACATCGGGAATTTGCCCGGCCTCGATCCAACCAATGTCAAAAGCCTGTCCTTCAAACGTGAGCCGCGCCCCGCGTATCATCTCATCCATTAAATTGAGTGCCACGCTATCGCCCAACAGGTCGCGGTTTGCCGACAACACTTCAAACACTTTGGAATACAGCGCATCGCCCACATTGATGCTCAGTGGAATGCCGTGCAAGTGGTGCAAACACGGCTTGCCGCGCCGCATCTCTGAGCCATCTTCAATATCGTCATGAACCAGGGCAAATGATTGAAACATCTCAAAAGCCGCCGCCGTGCGAAGCGCTTTATTCGAATCGCCGCCAAAAGCCTCACAGCCCAGCAGAACCAGCGCCGACCGAAATCGTTTGCCCCCGCGCACCGGATAATCGCGCATGGGTTCGTACAAAAATTTTATGGGCGCCTGATCGATGGGCAAAAACGCAAACAACTCGGCATCGATCAACGGCACATGGTTTTCAAGATACGTTTTTAAACGCGATTGCATGGTTCCTCCAAAAAAAACATCACTTCTTAAATCCCTTCACCTTCTTTCGAATCTTGGCCTCGACATTGGCCGCCATTGGGCGCACGGGAATTGCCGGCACATCGGTTTTGACACCCGTTTTAAAATCAACCGCCACCACGCCTGGCCTGGGATATTTGGGGGTATAGGGTTCTTTTTCAAGCATCGCATGCAACAGCACCAGCGCGGCTTCTTTGTCGGGAATGCTACCGCGTGTATTGCCATCATCACCTGGCGGCAGCGGTGCTCCCACACATGAAGGGCACCCCTCTTCACATGCACAATCATCGACCACCATGAAACAGGCCGTCATCACCTCTTCCATCATCTCATAACATTTTTCGGCAAACCCAATGCCCCCGGCATGACGGTCGTACACAAACACCGTGGGACGGCCGGTATTGGAACTGTCAATGGTGGTGCCAATATCGGATGGGTCGCACATGGCAAACAATGGCAGCACCTCGCCCATCACATTGGCAATGCCCCTCAAACCCTCCGATGGCACGCGGCCAAACTGGCGACACCGATTGACTGCATCCTGTGGCGGCACCGCCCAGCATCCGGCCGTGTCGAGTTTGAACTCTGGCAGATCCAAATTTTCCCAGCCAATGCTGTCGCGATCTTCAAACTTCACTTTTTTAAACATCATCACCAGGGTTGAAACCGTCACCTCGCCAAAACACACCTCGCTTGCCCGGCATGTACCTGTCATTTCGGTATTGTTGATGGTAATGCTTGTTTCATCCACCGCCTGAGTATAATAATCCAGCCCCTTCTGACACACCGTGGCCACCTTGCGCGCAACATCGAGATGATCCACAAAGTATGTTTGCCCACTGTGCAAATAAACGGCGTGTGTGTGCAACTGAAAAAACGCACTCACCTCATCCAGCGTGCCAATCACCTGTGGGCCCTGTTCTGTCTCTTCCATAATGGTATAGGTGGGATCGCTGATATTGCGCAACCCCACTTCGGCAGCAGGATAACCCGACCGAGAATAAAACCATTGCCCATTGAGCTGGCGCGCCATCCCTTCATCAGATAAAATTTCCAACAGCGCACCGGTAAATTCGCCCATCACCTCGCCTTCTTCCCCGCGCATCGGCAACTCGCGCAAAGCACAGCGCAAATGCCCCACAGCCACATGGGGGTTGTTTGGATCAATGATGGCATGTTCGGGTGATTGCCCAAAAAAATATTCGGGATCGCGCATCAAAAACTGATCGATAGGTGCATTGTGCCCGATAAAAATAACCAGCGATTCATCGGCCTTTCGACCGGCCCGGCCCGCCTGCTGCCACATGCTTGACACACTGCCCGGATATCCCACAACCAGCGCCGCATCCAACCCGCCAATGTCAATGCCCAGTTCCAGCGCATTGGTGCTCACCACACACAACAATTCCCCGTTGAACAACTGCTGCTCAATCTCGCGCCGTTCCGAAGGCAAATACCCCCCGCGATAGGCCCGAATGGCATTGGCCAACTTGGGGCTGATCATGGATAGATCATCCTGACAATACCGAAAAATGACCTCTGCCGTGGTGCGCGCCCGAACAAAGGCAATGGTCTGCACGCGGTTGAAAATCAACTTGCCCAGCAACCACCGCGCTTCGGTATTGGAACTGCGCCGGTCGCTTGTTGTGCCTTCCAAAAACGGTGGATTCCAGAACACAAAATGGCGCTTGCCGTGTGGGGCCCCGTCATTGTTCACGAGCCTCATCACGCGCCCCGTTAAGGCCTCGGCGTGTTCTTTGGGATTGGCAATGGTGGCCGAACAACAAATAAACTGCGGGCGCCCGCCATAATGGGCACAAATGCGCAGCAAGCGGCGCAGCACATTGGCCACATGAGAGCCAAATACCCCGCGATAGGTGTGCACTTCATCAAGCACCACATAACGCAAATGTTGAAAAAAACGCGCCCACCGCGGGTGGTTGGGCAAAATGCCCTGGTGCAACATATCGGGATTGGTCAAAATGACGCGCCCGTCTTCGCGCAATGTTTTGCGCAAATTGGGCGGGGTATCCCCATCGTAGGTGCCCAGCACAAATTTCAACTCATCCTGCAACTCGCCAAAACGCAACAACCCGCGCGCCTGATCTTGTGACAGGGCTTTGGTTGGAAACAGATAAAGCGCTGTGGCATCTGGATTATCCAGCAGCGCTTCGAGGGTTGGAATTTGATAACACAGCGTTTTGCCACTGGCCGTTGACGTAACCACCACAATGGCTTCACCGCCCTTCACGGCCCTCAAAGCATCGGCCTGATGGGTATAAAGCTCTGCGATCCCCAATTTGGTGAGGGCACGAGCAACAACGGGATGCAACAAATCAGCGGTATCTGCAAATTGCGCCTCGCGCGGCGGCGAAGTTTCAATATGTGCAATTTGACCAGCATACCCGTAATCGCTGCGAATGTGAGAAAGGAAATGCGCAAAATCCATGGTGTGGAAAAATCGTTGATTCTGGTGAGAAAGGCAGGGTTAAATCGAAAAAAATGATAGGGTATCACAGGGGAGAGAACAAAAACAATATAGCCGGAAGCCCGGTATCGGTCAACCGTTTTTCCGGCATATGTCACGCCAAATCGCGATAGGCGTCAAAGACAATTTTCAAATCGCGTTTGGCACGTACAAAATTGGAATAGGGCATTTGCGTGCGGTCTTGTAAACACGATATAAAATCGCGTGTCATCGCGCCATATCCCATCAAATCTCGCAATCCGGGAAAAACGGGCCATCTTTTTCCATGCTTGACGTAAATGCCATTGCTTTCAAATACGAATCGCCCGGCATCACCTTCAATATACGAATGCTGAAACACCCCCTTGGTCACACTCGGCGTTTGCCATGAATAGTGCAACTGAGCCATCACCTGATCGGGATAGGTCAGGCGCACAATGGACTCGCGTTCGGGTTGACCATCTGTGTGTTTGGGAAACACGGCCTCCACACATTCGGGAACGGCATCAAACAAATCAGAAATCAAAGCGATAAAATGGATGCCCCCTTCCAATAAAGCCCCATATCCCGTTTTCCACCCGGAAATCTTTTGGGCCATCCTTTTTTTCACCAAAACCGAATGCACCTTCCCCACCACACCACAGGCCAGCATTTGTTTGAGATACCTCAGCGAAGGCTTGTAATAATAATTTTCGGCCACCATCAACAACGGGTTTTCCACCTCGGCCAAAACACCCTCAACCATTGCCACTTCTTCTGGCGAAGTACATATGGGCTTTTCCACCAGCACCGCTTTGCCTGCCCGCAGAGCCGCCACAATTTGTTTGGCGTGCTGTTCTGGAGGTGAGGCAATCACCACCGCATCTACAACGCTGTGCAACACATCGTCCAGATCGGGCAACACACCCCTACCGCCAAATTTTTTCTGGAAGGCATGTGCACTGCGCCGCGACCGACTGTTAAAAAACAAATCGGCAAAAGGCATCAGATTTTTCGCATGCAAAGCCCCGATGGTGCCACACCCAATCAAACAAATTTTCGGTTTAGACATCACACCCATGCCAAATGTTAAAAATTCTCTGCCATGTTTGCCCCAACCCGCAACCCATTGGCCGCAATGGTCAAACTGGGGTTCACGCCACCTGAAGTGGGAAATACACTGCCATCGACCACAAACAAATTGTCGATGCCCCAAAATCGACAATCGGAATCTACCACACTGTGTTGAGGATCATTGCCCATTCGCACGGTGCCCACGGCGTGCGAAAAGGTATTGATCAAATAACTGTGAAAAACCCATGCCCCAGCCTTTTGCAAAATGCGCTTTGCCCCATTCACCAGATGATCGCGCCGTGCCTGATCGCCCCTGGAATACCGATGGGTAATCTGCACACGAGAAACGCCGTGTTCATCTTTTGCATCCGACAGCCTCACCACATTGTCAAACTGGGGATCATCTTCGGCAATACACAGCAAATTTTGCATAAACTGCGCTGCAAAAGCCGCGACATGCTTCAATCCCAACGGGGAAAAATGCCGCAGCACAACCGGTGCAGGGGTATAAATATCCTGAATCACACCGGCTGCTTTGCCTTCTTTCTGGCGAAAGTCTTCATAAAAATCGGAAAAACACACCTGCTTGTGAAACACCTTTTCGGGATTGGTGTAAAAAGGGAACACCCCGGCCACCACCGCATTGCAATGGCGCATCAAAAACCGACCGATCAAATCGCGCGGTGAAACCCGCTCCAATTCTGACCGCAACAAAATGGCCGGGCTTTGCAGAGCACCCGCACCCAATACCACTCTTGGCGCGGGAATCTCAAACTGTTTTTTGGATTGCCGATCCACACATACCACAGAACCCACACAATGGCCATCGACTTTAACGCGCACCACCTGCACCCCTGCAACAAGGGTTGCCCCTGCCTCTATAGCCCGTTTCAACAGCGTTTGGGTCAGATCGTTTTTGGCCTCTATCTGGCATGGAAACCCGTCGCATGTCAGGCACTTGATGCACAAAGTGCGCACGGCATTTGAAAAATTGATCGCCATCGGAATGCGAAACGGCTTTAGCCCAAGTTTTTGCCCGGCCAATTTAATCCGCTGTGCAGGAACCGTCAAATCACTGGGTGCAAACGGATATCCCCCAATTCCCGGCGGTTCAAAAGGATCTTCACCGGCCACACCGTGTACTTCCAATAATTTTTCGGACATGTCATAAAACGGGGCCAAATCGGCATACACAATTGGCCAATCGTCAAAATCGGCTTCTCGCAACCGCAGCGAAGCCCCGCCGTAAAACACCGACATCCCGCCGACAACTTCATTTTCAACCATCTCTTTAAAATGAGTATCCTTATACTGTTTGACCAATAATGGCGACATGCCCCGATAGCGTTTCTCGATCAAAATGGCATGTGAATCCCAATCGGTTGCATCGCGTTTTGCCCAGTCGCCGCGCTCCAACACCAACACCCTCAATCCTTTTTCAGCAAGCGCCAGAGCACACGCACAACTGCCAAATCCCGTGCCGACCACAATGGCATCATACCCATCAAATCGCATAAAATAAAACCCGTAAAAACTGAACGCTGACAGCTCAGATCATTTCATACACATATAAAACAATCAAACCCGCAATAATCAGCAGTGCCAGATAGTGAAATTTTTCCCGATTCTCAATGCACCGCTGAATGCGCGGCAAATCGGGACGAAACTTGCCCGACATCGTCCGCTGAACATACGTTTTATAATACTCCACGACAAACCGCTCCAACCCGCCATTCATATAAATTAAAAACCCAAGTGAAATGGGATGGGCCAAATCATTTAAAAAATAAAACAGCGGTGAACACACCGCCAGCACAACACCCGACCGCTGAAATTTGAGCGGTTTAAACCCTTCAAATGGGGCATCTTTATACGCTCCCCCCAACGACACGATCAAACCTGTGGTGTATGCCACGATCAAAAAAATCCAGAAAGAAGTGATCTCAACATCAATGGCCAACACCCCAAGCACGCCAGCAACCAGCACCGTGCCCACC
>CAXNEV010000181.1:0-7323 GCA_964200925.1 Candidatus Latescibacterota bacterium
AGATTGATAAAATACGTTATCGATAAAACGTATTTTTGGCGGTTTCATAAGCCATTGAAGTTTAAGATTTTAAGTTGAAGTTCGTGGATAATTTCGAAGCTGAGATAAATGGCAGCGCGGTCATAAAAGGCCACAGCAGCAAACTCGAAGATGGGTTTTCGTAGCGATTTGAGTTGTTGAAAGAGTGTGGTGTTGTCCTTCAAGACAGACAGCTTGTAATCTACCATCAAATTGAAGCTCCACAATGTGAGTAAGACGAAGCAGGTATTTTGTTGAAAATCCTTTCGTGGTAGCTTCTGGATGTCGAAATCGTTTTTCAATTCTTCGATCAATTTTTCGACCAGATTTCTATGCTCGTAAAACTGCACGATTTCTGTTTTGGATAATTGGGTGTCATTGGTAATGATGGCCCAGGCTGCACAGCCTTTTTGTCGAACCACGATGCACCGTACAGACTTCGTGGTCAAGTAGGTGTTGAGAAAGATCGGCTCAACCTCGGTGATCCACACATTTGGTTTGAGTCGTTGACGGCCTGGGGTTCTGGAGTTGACCGAGTCGATCAGATCACGATGTTCTTTTTGATAATTCTTCAAGACGGTAAAGAACTTGATCTTTTGCCGTTGAAGAAATTTGAAGTTGTCTCCCGACCAGAAGCCGCGATCTATGCCTAATCTGATCAGTCGAAAACCGAGACGATGAACTGCCTGCACAGCCGGGATTAATTCTGCACTGTCAGATTGATCGAGGGTGGTAAAACGCACATATAACAGGGTTTTCGTAGCAATATCGATCAGCAAGAAAAGCTTGAATCCGTAGTAGGATTTGTCACGTATCTTGATCCAAGCAGCATTTTCAAAACTTGAGTTGGGACTTTTTTCAATGATTGTGCTGTCGAAATAGGCATTCAGATTTTTGGGTAATAACCCCCGGTGACGTAATCCAATGAGGTGTCGGTTAAAGCCTGCTTCAATGAGTTCTGGTCGCAGCTTTTCAAACAGATCATAGAGAATGTCAATGCTGGCACCTCGTTGCTGACCATAGCTTAACGCGAAGACACGCTGAATAAATTTCCGTACCATGAGGCTGCGTAACTGATTGATCGAGGCACAGTTCAACTGGGGCCGACAAATTAAAATCAGCATCAATGAGACAATACGATAACCTTTTTCCTTTGTGGCCATACCGGCCAAATACATCGGCAATTTCAACCCATAGCGCAAGAAGCGCACAAAAGGCAAGATGCCTGCAAAGGTGGCGGCACCTTGATGAGATGGGGTTTGGGTTGTATGGATTAAAGATTCACAAGACTTGCTCTGATTGGCACAATTTTGCGACATTATGTTTATCTCCTGGTGTGGGGTAGAGGTTGATGGTTGACTGCTTTTAACCTCTCACCTCACTCAGGAGATGTCCAGCCTTATTTTGAAGCAAAACAACCGGATCGTCCTAACACATTATAGAGCATCAGGTTATTGAACTGTCGTTTTGACCTTTGCCAATCCGGGTGCAAATGGCCTATCGCGTTCGAAAAAGCTTCTCAAATTTTGGTAACTCATAGTAAATCAAATTTTTATACAACTGCCAAATTTACGTTCTAACCACGGCGGGCGACAATTGGATGCAGCGCCTTCATCGGTGAGCGTATTGCCGTATATCCGTGAGGCTGTAGGACCCGATGCAACGTTGATTGCAGATAGTGGGTGTGATGGGGCAGTTGGGTTCTTTGGTGATCGCTGGTGTGCCTAAAGTTGAGCCGCTGCTATCCGAAGCATTTCGACGGGAACAGATCGGGACAGAAGCCTACCCTTATGTGTGGTTGCAGGTTCGGCGCAGCAGACAGGGCTTGTTTTCCTTCGCGTGGCGGAGTTTGAAACATGGCGTGATGGGGATGGTGGTTCCTGCTGGTGGAGAAGATACTTTGGGGTCCGATCAGGATGCATTTATCGGGCGTTTTGAAATTGATGGCGAGGGTTTAAAGCCTCGACCGGTTTGCCATACGGATCACACGACGGAACGCGGATTTTCAACGACGGGGGTTGTGGAATACGGAGAAGGGTGCATTAGGCAGTCACTTGCTGTCGTGGCTTTGGAAGATGGAGAGACGTCGCTTGTGGTGGATTGGACAGTTGTGGACGACGATGTTAATCTTTCGCTGAACGAAGGGTTTGGCGTTTACGTGATGAACGAGATATATTAAAAAAGGCCGTTGCCATCTTTTCAAAATGACCGAAGACAAGTTCAGGTTCATGAAAGCGCACTGTAATCTGTTTTCGGTGGAGAGGATGGCGAAAGTGCTCAAAGTATCTACCAGTGGTTATTATGCCTATGTTTCTCGTCCCAAGAGTGAGCGGAAAAAGAGACGGCACTATTTGGATGTGCTGGTGAAAGCAGCCTTTGAAACCAGTCAGTGTCGATATGGAAGCGTGAAAATAGGCCGTCAGTTGATCGAACAGGATCATTCCTGCAGTCGCAGTGGCATAGTTGTTTCGATGCGCCGTCAAGGCTTGCGTTCAAAAGTGCGCCGCAAGTTCGTGGTGACCACCAATACCAAACACGAGTTGAAGGCATCCCCGAATCTGCTCAATCGAAATTTCCAGACGAATCGGCCCAATGTGGCGTGGGTCAGTGATATCACCTATCTGAAAAGTCGTGTGGGATGGTTATATTTGGCGGTTTTCATCGATTTGTTTTCGCGCCGTGTGGTCGGTTGGTGTGTGAGTCCGTCGTTAGGGCACGAAATGGTGCTCAAAGCCCTGTCTCGTGCCATCTGGAATCGCAAACCCGATCCGGGCTTGATCATCCACTCAGACCGAGGTATCCAATATTGCTGCGATGGATTCCGTAATGATGTGTTTTGGAATAGTGGATACAACGAAAAGACACTTTTCTGGCAAGATGGTGATTGAGGAAATAGAGGTGTTAAAATTTTCGAGTTTGCATAATCTTTATTATAATAGTTTGCAGGAAAGAAAATCAATGAAAAAGGGTTTGTGGATGAATTTCCACAAACCCTTTCATATTATCCGTTTTAAAATGGTGGCGGGTGCCGAACCTGTAACTCATGTCAAGCAGGGGTATCTATTTCATGGCGAACCGGGGGTTTTCAACGTGCGTTTGGATTCGACCTTTTCAGGCAGATTGGCATACCAAGTGGATTTGAGACGGCCTTTGTTATAAAACAAACGGCCCTGGTTGCTGTAGTGCGGTGAATCAGAATGGTTGCTCTGGCTGTAGGGTGTGGCACTGTAAGAAACGATTCCATCGGGTTTGAGCAAAACCACGGTGGTGCAAAACGGGCCACCGCGCACTCTGGATATGCCTTTGTCATTGGGCGGGTTGCTGGTTACGGCTCGCAGGGTGTTGTTGCTGACGGCTGATCGCTGAAAGCTTGTTTAAAAAGCAGATGTCTCTTGCATACGTAAAATCGAGTCAGCACCCATTATTTGCAATGTTATATTCCGGTTAAAACCCCGCCATTGCCACATCGTACATCGCGATCAAATTCTCCAGTTTGCAGCTGTTGTCTGATTCCGTTGTTGAACCCATCAAGTAACCAGGAGACGCATCCCGAATCGCCTGTTTGCACACGGCGTGCACTTCGTCGGGCGTGCCGATTGACAGCAATTGGCTCATATCGATGCCACCTGCCAAAAACAGCTTGTTCCCGCACCGGTCTCGCACGGTCTTCAAATCCATTCCTGCCACTGTTTCGATCGGATTCAGTCCGTCGCATCCAATTGCAATCAAATCATCCAGCACGTCCATCAAATATCCGTCTGAGTGGAACAGGCACTTGAATCCGTGTTCGTGCCAGGCATTGTTCACCCGTTTGATGCGCGGGAAAATCTCTTGCCGAAGATAGTGGGGCGAATGCAGCAGTCGGTTTTTGTACGCAATATCACTATACGTCAACACCGCTGGCGACAATTTAATATTTGCTATCGCGTGGCACTCGGCGACATTGTGCTCGGTCATCGTTTCCAGGGCTTCGGAAATCAATCCCGGATCGTCATCAAGCACATATGTAAACAGCTCAAATCCCAGCAAATGCCGCACGCTGTCCAGTCCCACGCCATGCTGGGTCAGCAAATTCACGGTATCGCCGATAAGCGATTGGGTTTTCAAAAAATTGCGATTGAACTGTTCCCGATAGGCCGTAGGATCGGTTTCAATTTGTTTTGTCCGCGCCTTCCGATCCAGAATCCATTTTTTCAAAAACGCAATTGCTCCATGTTCATCTACAAACGGTCGGCGCATAATCCACGATGTTTTTTCATGCGGTGAATGATGGTAAACAAACCCGAAATCATCGGTCGTCTCTTTCTCTTCAACCGGCCCAAATCCCACGCTGCGTGTCATATCCAGAAATGCCCCCACGGCTTTGCCAGAAATGTTGTTGAGCAGGGCAACAGTCTTTGGATCTGCCGAAAGCGCAGGCAGTGGTTGGCCACCGAAATGCACAAACGCCGCATCATTCCGCAACAAATCGTAAAGCGGCACACGATCTGTTTCTTCAAATGCCATCGTGCGTTCCACCCGCTCCCGTTTGCTCATAACCGCAGCCATTTTTCACCTCTTTTCATTTAAGTGAGTGTCACAAACAGGAGGAGTCATAAATTTATGAGCAAAAAAAACGACCAATTTGAAAAAATGTGCATTTTTCAGGGCGAACTGGGGGTTTTCAACGTGCGTTTGGATTCGAACTTTTCAAGCAGATTGGCCTGGCCATACCAGGTGGGTTTTAGGCGGCCTTTGCTATAAAGCAAACGGCCCTGGTCGCTGAAATGGGGAGAGTCGGAAAGGTTGTTTTGGCCGTAAGGTACGGCACTGTAAGAAACGATTCCATCGGGTTTGAGCAAAACCACGGTGGTGCAAAATTGGCCACCGCGTACTTTGGATATGCCTTTTTCATCAGGTGGGCTGCTGGTTACGGCTCGCAGGGTGTTAATGCCATTAGAAGAATATCCACCCACCGGCCATGATTGGTCGCCTCGAAAGGCACGGTGAATATCACCCCAGGGCACATCGATGCGCCCATAATAATTTTGCATGGTATGAACGGCACTTTCAAGGGCTTTGAGCAGGGTGCGTTGCACACCCCCTGCCAGGGGTTTGCCCGATTCTACAAGTGACATTGGCACATCGGTTTGATCGGAACGGCAAGCACTCATCCAATAACTAAACAGGGATGCCCCAATGCTTTCAGGCTCCATGCGTCCGTCCCATTCCACAATCTGGGCAACGGCTTGTTCCAGATGACCAAAGGGGGTTTGATGAACTTCAAATGCAGACGACAAAACATGTTGCCAGCGATCTGAATCGACAACATAGGTGTCAACGGCGATTTTGAGGGCCTGATCGAGGGTAAGCCTGTCATGGGTTTCAAGCAATTCAAGCGCCCGGCGACCACGGGCATTGGTGCGATCGGGTTCGTCGTTGTAAATATAGCTGGGATAGTGTTCGGGCTGTAGTGGGCTTTGGGGTATCATGGTTCCGGGAGAAATGTTGCAATTTTGCATAAACCCATTGCCCGGATTGAGAATTTGAACCAGATCGCTTAACGGATGAAAACCTGTCCATTCGGTTTGGGACACCCAACCTGGAACGGGGCGATCCCAGTGGAAATCGGGATGGCGAATGGGCACCCGGCCTGCACGCAAATAATAGGTGTTGCCATAGATGTCGGCATACATAATGTTTTGAGGCAGCAACTGGTTGGCCGAGATAGCTTTTAGAAATTCGCCGATATTTTGCGACAACAGGGTATTGAGCAACTGGTCAACAAATCCCGTTTCTTCATCATAAGCGGTTTTGACCACAAAAGCGCGGTCTTTGATGCGCTTGACGATGGGGCCGTGATGGGTGCGCTCGATGATGCTGGGTTCTTTAACGATGCCCGAAGGCGTTTTAACTTCAACTTCAACTTCCTGTACACGAATATCTTGCCAGGCATCGTTGTACCGATACTGGAGGGGGTTATCGGGGTTGATTTGCTCTTCGTAAATGTCGGCACAATCGGGGCCCCCCGTTGTGGCGGCAATGGAAAAAATGTTGGTGTGGCCCAAAACCATCAGGGGGGTGCCAACAATTGAAAATCCGTAAAAATTCAAATCGCCACCGTGAACATGGGATTCGTAAAAGCGATTGGCAGGGTTCCAAGTCAGGTGTGGATCGATCAGGGCTATGGCTGCCCCTTCGGCTGATCGGCTGGTATTGACCACCCATTGATTGGAGCCGCGCCCATCGCTTGAATGAGACCCTATGCGTTTGAGATCACCCAGGGCCTGATCCCAGGGCCAATCCCAGATAAAAGCGCGGTAAAGGGCCACCACGTGATAGGGTTTGGGCAGCGGGGCCCAATCGGGTTTGGCTTCGGGATGTTCTTTGAGATAATCGAGCATACCGCGCACATAATATTCAATGATGCGGCGAACGCGCAAAGACAACTGGGGGTATTGTGTTCGGGCTATTTCATCATGGCGGGCCAATAGCGTTTCATAATCTTTTTGTAAGTAGTCGGGGCCAAAAGCGCTGGCGGCTTTGCCCTGCACGATGGTGTAGAGGGTGAGAATGTCATCGAGGCGATCTTCTGCCTGTGCATATCCATGCCCATAGGCAGCTGATTCTTCTGTGTCGCCAAAAATGTGAGGCACCCCCCAGGCATCTCGGTAAATGGTGACTTCGCTTGGAGAGGCGGCATGGGCGGTTGCAACGGCAAAAAACAGGCAAAAGGTGATGATTATGGCATGTAACATGTTATGCCTCACAAGCCTTCAGATAAAGATTTGAAATAAGTGGACATGAAAACACGTTAGAACGTTGAACGTTAGAACGTTGGAACGTTAACATCTTACATGAGGTGACTCTATCGGTGTGGGGTGGAACGTGCAAACGTGCAAACGTTTAAACATGCAAACGCGGTTTAAAGCGTCTATGGCATTTGTACATAGGCAAACAGCGTATGGATCAGGTTGTCAAATACACTCAGCCTGCATATTTCATAACCGTGCGAATTTTCTCGCGGATAACCAATGGTCGCAGCGCGAGGAGCATGGCCGGCCTGTAACACGCCTGAAGCATCTGAAGCGGCCCGATCGTAAACGGCATATTGTAAGGATGTGCCTGCTTGTTTGGCCGCCTTCGACAAATCGCGGATCAAAAATTGGTCAAAGTGCAACTGTGTATCTTGCGACCAGACCGCCGGACGGCCATCGAGTTTGAGTTGTGTGTTGCGCGGCATAGGGGATGAGTCGATGGCTATAAAAATATCCACCGGGTTTCGGGCCGACCAACCCCGTGCGCCAATTAAGCCGGTTTCTTCCT
>CAXNEV010000182.1:0-7310 GCA_964200925.1 Candidatus Latescibacterota bacterium
AAGCTTTTGAATAGCCGCGTAAATTTTGCGATGTGGCACATGGTAAAACGCCGTTTCATCGCCCAAAACTTCAACCACCCGGTTGATGGCCAAATTGTCAATCAGCATGGCCCCCAGCACAGCCCTTTCAACATCGATGGCCTGGGGCAATGCCCGATCTACCGGATTGTGCGCAGTAGGTATGGGAGAATCTGCCGGCATTTAAATTTCTGTTCCGTCGTAAATTTTGCGAAGGCGTTTTAAATCTTCCCACGTGGGACGTTTCCACTGGGGGTTGCGCAATAAGGCTGCAGGATGATAGGTTGGAATGAGGGGTATTCCGCGATAATCAAACACTTTGCCCCGCAATTGCCCCATTGCATCGGTTGTTTTTAACAGGGTTTGCGCCGCAAAACGACCCAGCGTACAGATGACTTTTGGCCGAATCAGCTCAATTTGACGGATCAAAAAGGGTTCACACTGCGCAATTTCGTCGGGTTTCGGATCTCGGTTTCCGGGTGGGCGGCATTTGATCACATTGGCAATATATACCTCTTCGCGTGTTAAGCCAATGGCTTCAATCATACGCGTTAACAACTGCCCGGCAGCCCCCACAAAAGGCACCCCCTGCTTGTCTTCTTCTGCACCTGGGGCTTCTCCAACAAACAATATTTCTGCCGATGACGGGCCACTGCCAAAAACCACGTTTTTACGCCCTTCAGCCAATCGACATGCCCGGCAATTGCTCAATGTTTCACAAAATAAACGAAGGGCATCTGCTTCTAAAAAGTCTTCGGAAGACGCGTTGTCCAATTTTTCAGACGCTGCGGAAATATCCGCAGAAATGTCCATATCCTGTTTGTCGCTCTCAACGGATTGCCGAAACAAAACATGAAAGCCCAGTTCGGCCTGTTGTTTCAAAAATTCTCTTGCCAAATTCAGGGTTTCGGTCATTTCTATTTCGGGATTCATGGGTTTTGCCACCGATTTTCAAGCCAGTCCAGAATGCGATCTGCCACATTGTGTTTCGACATCAATGGCCATTCCTGTAAGTGTCCATCTGGTTCAATAAATGTCACCACATTGGTATCTACCGCAAAACCGGCTCCGGGCACATTCAGATCGTTTAACACAATCAAGTCAAGGTGTTTGTCAACCAGTTTTTGACGGGCATTTTCAACGACATTGTCCGTTTCCATCGCAAACCCGATCACCACGCGATCCCCTTTTTTTTGCCCCAATTCAATCAAAAAATCTTCATTCGGAACCAAATTTAACATGAATGATGAATCCGATTTTTTGATTTTGGAGGTTGCCACATGGTCAGGCCTGAAATCGAGAACGGCCGCAGTCATAATCAATACATCGGCCCGTTCAAAGGCCTGGAAGGTGGCCGTTTTTAAATCCGAAACGGTGCGAATCTGTTCAACATGTACCCCCATTGGTGGTTCAAGTGTGCTGGGGCCACTGATCAAGGTCACATCGGCCCCGCGCAAATGGGCCTGTTTGGCAATGGCATATCCCATTTTTCCGGTAGAGCGATTGGTGATAAATCGCACCGGATCAATGGGCTGTTCGGTTGGCCCTGCCGTAACCACCACCCGCCTTCCCAACAGGCTTTTGGAACCGCATAAAATCTGCTCTGCTTTTGCCACAATGGCATCGGGCTCTGACATGCGACCCATGCCCATTTCCCCAGAAGCCAATAACCCAGCCTCTGGCCCCACAAAACAATACCCATCTTGTTTGAGTTGATGCACATTGCGTTTCACTGCAGGATGTGCATACATCTGTGTTTCCATAGCCGGTGCAAGCAAAATGGGCGCATGGGTGGCCAACAAAGTACAGGTCAACAAGTCGTTTGCCAACCCATTTGCCATCTTTCCCATGACATCGGCGGTAGCGGGGGCAACCACATTGAGATCTGCCCACTTGCCCAATCGCACATGGATCACATCGGCATCCCCTTCAGGAAGAAATAACTGTGTGTGTACTTTTTCCTGTGATAAGGCTGCAAATGTGAGGGGTTGAATAAATTTAAGCGCAGCATCCGTCATCACCACCTGTACTTCAGCGCCCTTGCGTTGTAAACCGCGCAAAATTTCGACGCTTTTAAAGGCAGCAATGCCACCGCTAACGCCCAGCAGAATCCGTTTCCCGTGAAGCGGCATCATCGGCCCCACCTTCTGCGTCTTTTGGATTATAAGAACCGCGAATTTTTCTTGTTACAAGCCGCTCTAATGCAATGGTGGTTACTTTTTCTTCCCCTTCAGGAATGCCCGCGTTTAAACGCGCTTTGTTGAGCCGACGGGCCTCTTTTGAAGCCAGCAACACTGCTTCAAATGGGTTGACTTTGCTTTTGGCAACTTCTTCTGTAAAAAACACTTTGTTCATTGATTTACACCCTTTCACATGGTGAGGGAGACCGATCTTTTAAATCGACTCCCAGATCAAACAACAGCTGCCGCACGCGGTGTGTGCGGTGGCGTTCCGCGCCGATTATCACCTGCAAATCATCAACGGCGCGATCTAAAACATCGTTGACAATCAAATAATCACAAGTTCCAGATTTTTGCAATTCCTGAATGGCGTTTTCCATGCGCAATTGAAATGCTTCATGTGTTTCGGATTGTCGTTCGTGCAAACGCTCAGCCAGGATATCAATAGATGGAGGCAGTACAAAAACAGTCACACATCGGTCGAGCAATACCTGCTTCCATGTTTCTACGCCCTGCACATCGACGTCCATCAACATCACATGCCCATCAGAAAGCGCCTCAAACACGGCATCTAAAGTGGCCCCATACCAGTATCCATGAACGCGTGCATGTTCAACAAAAATGCCTTGCTGGATGCCCAAAAGAAATGCTTCTTCGCTGATAAAACGCCGTTCAATACCATCCACCTCCCCTTGGCGTTTTGACCGCGTGGTGGATGTCACACACCGCCGGATTTTAAAATCTATGTTCAGATTCAGAACCCGACGGCACATGGTGGTTTTGCCTACACCCGATGGCCCAACAACCACCACGGCAAATGATTCTGGATATTGAATCAGCTTCTGGTGCAAGGCCCGAATCGCAGGGGTTATGTCCATGTTTGGAACAGCCATAAATTACTCAATATTTTGCACCTGCTCTTTGAGCTTTTCAATTTCTTCTTTTATATCAACCACCACATGAGCAATGCCTGCATCACCTGCTTTAGACCCAATGGTATTGGCTTCTCGCAACATTTCCTGGAGTAGAAAATTGAGGCGTCGCCCAACGGCCTCTCCGCGAGATAACATATCCAAAAATTGAACGTTGTGACTGCGAAAACGGACACACTCTTCGGTGATATCACTGCGTTCTGCCAACAATGCGATTTCCATCATCAACCGATTTTTATCAACCTGCTCAGGCGTTAACAACTGCTCCAGTTTTTCACGCAATCGTTTGCGCACCGTTTCAACACGTCCAGGTGCAAGCATTTCCACTTTATCAATCAGCGTATTGAGATATGCGATTCTCTGGGAAAAATCCTCAGCCAATTTTTTTCCTTCGGTCACGCGCATGGCCAAACACCCATCTATGGCATTTTGAAGGGCGTGTTGCACCAGTGCCCACAACATCTCAAAATCGTTGGCTCCCGATTCAAAAGCAAAAACCTGAGGCAAGGCCGCCAAACGCATCAAATTAATATCGCCAGACACGCCAAGTTGGTCACGAAGCATTTCTATGCCGCGTTTATAGGCCAAAACGACCTCGGGTTTTAAAACTGGGATCCCCTGTTCGGAAATAGCCCCCTGAAAAATGACGGATACATCAACGCGCCCTCGCGAAAAACAACCCAAAACAAATTCTTTAATGCGAGGTTCCAATTCAGACAAAGTGCGCGGCATATGTACCGAGACATCGCCATAACGTCCATTAACCGAACGCACTTCAACGGCAACCTGCCCTCCATCCCCTTCTGCAACACCTTTGCCAAATCCCGTCATGCTGGCAATCATCATACCACTATCCCATCTCAAGCCTATGCCAATTTAGCAGGCAAAGCCTGTAAATAAAGACAACGAAATAAAGGAGTTAGAAGCTAACAAAAATAGTCATTTTCCCTCTGTTTGTCAACCTGCATTGCAGCATCATACGCCCATATAAAAAACAGGAGGTTTCAAACAAACGAAACCCCCTGTCACGGCATAGTCAAAAGTTTTAGACCACATCAAAATCGTGCAACGCCTCACCGGCCTCTAGTGAAAGAATTTCAAGTGCAGCCGCAGCGCCCTGTCCTGCCGAGATTATAGCCTGTGTTTTAACAAATCGGGTGCTGCGCCCAACCACATACAATCCCGCAATGGATGTGGAGCCATCTTCACCAGCAGAGATGCCGTGTTGTTCTTTTGCCAATCCCAAACTTTCGGCCAGAGGCACGTTATTGCCTGTGGCCAAAATCAAATATTTGCCCTTTGTTCGCTCTCCATGTTCAGTTGTCACCTCAAACCCATCTGTTGTCTTGACCACCGTTGCAACTTTTTCTTTTTTAAGTGTGGTACCCAGTTTTTCAACCTGTTCCCGAGCGGTGTTTTGAAACGCACTACCCGTCATTTCTGGAATGCCCAAATAATTATATAACATAGCTTTATGCATTGGTGTTGTGTCTTGTCCAAAAACGGTCACCCGCTGCCCTTTTTTGGATAAAAACAGCGCCGCGCTCAGGCCCGCGGGCCCATCTCCAACAATTAAAACATCTGCCATAATACACCCTCCCATTATAAAAGTGAACGGATATCACGGGTTTGATAACTTACCGAGAATGATTCCCCATTGCCAATATTTTCTCCATCACTTCGCGACTAAAAAGACAGCATGGTCAACAAAGGATCTCCAGGTTTGAAAATCACCATCTGTGGATACTGCCATTTCTCCCAGCAATCAGACCATGAAAAAATTTTGCCAGTTGGCACGGTTCGCACATACCGTCCACCAGGTAAAACAACTTCCAGAATCAGGTTTCCCAGGGCACAGGTGCCCGGTTTTACCGGGTCAATGCGCAACCGATTTTCCATCTGCAAGCCGGGCAATACAGCATTGGGCAATTCCCACCGAATGGGTGCAAACCCGTCTGCTGAAGGCAAACTACCTATGGCATCCCCATTTAAAAAAACCTGCAATTCCCCATGCCCATGCCAGGCGTTAAACCGCAAAAAGGCCCTGCGAATTCGCCGCAGATCGGTTGAAATCAAACGTTCAGAAGGTGCTTGTGCCATCGTCCAGAAAGACCGAATATCTCCAGGGCGATACCAGGTTACCACGGTCTCTGCCCCGCGATTTAAATGATGCCATTCTGCCGTTACCTGGTGATTATCCACATGCACCATAAACCAGCCGGGTGCTGTGTTTTCCAAATATCCCGGCCACAAAGCCAAATGCTCATCAGGATCAAACAACAACGCCTGTACTTGATTTAAGGCAATGGGGGGTTCATCTGACATGCCAATAATAGCGCTCGTACATTGCAGCACAGGCAACCCCTGAGTGCGATGTAACACCAGATTCTGGTTGTGTGTATGACCACAAAAATAGGCATCTACAGAAGCCTTTGAAAAAAGCGCTTCCAGATCCCGGCACAATTCGGGTGGCGAGCAAAAGGCTCTTGCCGCCGGCCAAATGGGATGATGTCCCAGCAAAAATATGTGTTCTGGACGGTTGTGATCCTCCGGAGAAAGCACTTCTACAAGCCAGCGATGCTGCTCGCCTTTTGTGACCCATTCTGAAGTATCCAGCACAACAAATCGGCACCCACCCGCATCAAATGCATAATAAGAGGCATCGGGCATCCATCCCAGAACCGTTTTTAAATGGGGCAAAATAACCGCATCGTATGCCGTTTTAACATCCAGATTGCCGCGTGCAAACAACAACGGAATATCGCAGGTGCTAAAAAAAGCCAATCCAGCCTGTAAATCAGACATGGCGTTTTCGTCATGGGTTTCAGCAATATCGCCCGTTATGACAACAAAATCTGGATTTTGAACCCGCAACATATCCATCATCGGAGCCAGGGCATAGGTCACGTTTTCCTGATAGTCTCTGACAGTTAATGGACGTTTGTCGCGATGGATGTGAAACCCACGAGTCACAAAATGTGTGTCGCTGATCACAGCAAATGAAAATGGTTTTTGAAGGTGAGACAAAGCTTGTTGAACGACCATCGTTTTCCCCAAATGATAAGCGTTTATCAATCTGCATAATGTAAACCTTTTTAATCCAGTTCACAAGATACTGTCGGGAATTGAAAATAAAATACCCAGTGATAGTGACAAACACTTTCACTGGGTATCCAGTTTTTTTAAACCTGTAAAGAAACAACCGACTGAAACCTTTCTATCAGTCACACCTTACATGCCATCTCCCCCGCGCTGACCGCCCTGTCCCCCGCGTTGTCCACCTGGACCGCCGCGCTGGTTGATCTGCTGCATATAGACCTTGAGTGTTTCAACCTGATCGGGTTTAAGCACGGCACTGAGCTTCTGGGTCATGTCTGCACGCAATTTTTGAACTTCACCCATCACGGCTTCTCGATCATCGCTACCCTGGAAATTTTTCAGTATCCCTGCCCGTTTGGCGTGAATCGCCTTGAGTTCATCTTTGACTTTTACCAGTTGTTCATTGCTCAGTCCCACCTTCTCATCAAATGCCAGAAAACCCAAAATTTGCTCAACTGGCACAAAGCGCATGGCAACCATCGCCCCTCCCCCTCGGCCATTGCGCCCCCCATCAGGCCCACCACCAGGTTGGGCAAAAATTTGTGAAACAACCGTGAGTATTACCGCACATCCCAACAGGGTCATGCGTTGAAAACAACCCATAACAAACTCCTTTTAAAAGCGGTGGAAGTGCAAAAAAACAGGGCAAGTATCGCCTTATTAGACATTACTTGCCCAAAAAAAAGTTCCCATACAGAAAAGAAGAAAGAAGGAAAAAGCGCCACACCACATTACAGGTTGTCTTCTTTCTTTTCTCTTTTTTAAAAAACCACCTGCGAAACCGCTTTTGAAATGAGTGCCACAGCAATGGATGTCATACCAATCAACCCCATTCCGCAGGAATATCCAGCAAGCAAAATGGGCGCATAGGCCTTCCATTTTGAATCTCCAAATCGCCTGGCAAAATAAAAGCGTCCCAGCATAGCACCGGTAAATTGCAAAATGACATAATGCGGCCAAGATGCCAGCGAACTGACAAATCCATAAAACAACAAAACAGGAGCCTTTACTGCCGATAAAAACAAGAAAATGCTGCCCCCAATGCCCACACCGGCAGCCACATAGGAAGGTTTGATGATGT
>CAXNEV010000183.1:0-7306 GCA_964200925.1 Candidatus Latescibacterota bacterium
GCTCTGGTGTTTCATGCGAATCTTCCCACCCACAGATTCAAATGATTCGCCTGAAAACTGGGCAATGGCAAAATAGCTGGCACAAAAATTCACGGAAGACAGTTCCACCTGCCCGTGTTTCACACTAAAAGGAGCCGTGATGCCAGCCCCAGATGTTGCACTCGTTTTGCCCCGGCGCACGCGCCAGAGCCTCGCCGTGGTATAAACCTTTGAATACCTATCGGGCAAAGGCTCGCGTTTGAGATCATCGTTGCGCCATTCGGGATGTGTCAAAAAAGGTTCCATCGTCCACGGCAAACCGCCCGGAGACACCGAAAACAACCAATCGGCAATGGCGGCATAAAACCCGTTGCCATCGCGCCGTGCCAGATCGTAATAACTGTCGGCCATATTCACCAGCACAATGCGTTCACCGCGATCTTGCCGCCCGGAAAAACTTGTTACCACGGTGCCATCGGCATGCAACATGTGATACGACAAATCCAGATTGCGCCGCACCGGATGCAGCAACTCAGGACGATTTAACGCAGAAGCCGCCAATCGCAATGACCGGTTGCACACGGCATTATACACCCCGGCACTGCGCTCGATATATTCGCCATCGGCATTGATATCAATCGTCTCGGCCAGATACTTTTCAACCACATCCAAACCATCCAAATCGGGAAACAACTCAAAAGCCATCGACAGGGCCGCCACCAGCACCCACCGGTGATTCGGCGTGTGAAACCCACCCGCAACCATTCCCGGCACTGCCGTTTGAATGATCTCGCCCAATTCGTCGGCAATCTGTTTTGCACCCGCATCACCTGATAATCGACGGGCAGCGCGAACAACAGGTGCAATGGCCTTCACCAGAAATCCGGTATCGGGTGACGAATCAAAATTGGTCGTCAACAAATCAAAACACCCACTTGCCCGCCGAATTTTGCGGCCAAATTCCGCACCCATCACAATGCGATCCAGAACTTCCGCACTGCGATAATATTTTCCCCCCTCCAACAAATAGGCATATCCCAGCGATGACAACGTGCTCACATTGGTTGGCCCGGCAACTCCATCGCTGATAAACCCGCCGTAATCCAACCGGCGCTGATCCAACACCTGACGCGGCAAAATGCTCTCAACCTGTTCATCCAACCGCGCAATTAATGCATCATAGGTCAACATGAGATTGGAAACTCCTTAAAGTATTAAATCTCAATTCAATTATCGGCTCATTGAATCTTCCAAACTGCGTTGCAGTTCAATTGTAACGCCCATCTTATCAGCTTCATCAAGCAAAAAAGAAATCACATCAACTTTTCCAGATGTATAAGATGCCAGTACTAACCTCATCATCAAATCGGCCATTCGCGCGGGTTGAAGCAGTGCTTTTTCCCAGTTGTGGATCGACTGGCGCGTTGTGCCCATCAAACGCGCAAAATCTTCCATTGAAAGCCCAAGTTTGTCTCGCAGATTCACAATATCATCCGAAGACATCAATCGATCTGCAATGGTGTCTTGATAGCATTTTTCCCAACGCTTGACCTCCTGTGCATTAAAGGTCTTTGAACCACAGGAATCACACACCCCTACAATCGCCTCGTTCACGACAAATGGATATCCTTTGATTTTGGTTTTATAATTCTGAATGCGCACAGGGCGAACAGTTCCTTTACCGCATTCAGGGCAGGGATATTCCCGGTATCTCATTTTGCTCATTTGGAAATCTCCTCGTTTTATTCAGCCTGATGCGCTGTAATAACAAAGTAATAGCGTCCCACATAATCGATCATCATCTTGCCTGTGCTATAAAATCGCAGTCCAGAAGTATCCCGCCCGATAATAACATATTTATACCCATCAACCGACTGTTTCAATTCATCGCGTTCTCTTTTGTAAATCTCTGTCGCAGTCAAAATACAGGACTCAATATCTGCCAATTCAAAGTAACCTTCTTCTATCAAACCACCCACTTTAGACGAAATTTCATATTCTCCTTCTGTTATCAACTTCTTGATATGTTGCAATAACATGAAGATATTCCTTGAATTGTTCAATTATAATATACAAAATATATTACATAAAAAAAGTATAATATTTTACAGGATAATATTTCAATCGACTGAAATCAGATCGGCTGTGCTTATTTCATATTTTTAAGCTGCACCATATCCCGTGATCTCTTTTGCCAATGCATGAAACCCGCGTTTCCGTTCAGTTGAAAGCCCCCAATTTACAGGTGGTGACTGATATCCATCCACATAATTGTTCTGCCCAATGTCCAGACAGCCCCAGGAGGCATACCGGGAAATTGCGGCGACAAAATTGTTCATCGGCTGGTCAAACTCGTAATGGTCATCTTCGTTAAACAAAATCGGCATCGGCCTATATCCCGCAACCTGTCGGGTTTGATCAACCATTTCTGCAATACGTGTGTATTCCTTGACGCCATTGCCATGAAGCAGCAAAAAATCAGATGCACAAACCACATTTTCCAATGGAACAAACCGCCCGCCATAACTCGTGCTCACCAGCAAACGACGCCCGTTTTTTGTCATGCCTTTGACCATCTCAATCAATTCGTGAACCCGCGCAGGCATCAAAATTTCATGTTCGTACTTTTTCACATTGCATTCGTTATTCACTTCGATCAACACGTTGGTATATCCCTGATCCAGCACCCAGCCAATGGCATGTTCCAACCCGCGAATCACAGCCTGTTCATCTTTCAGGCGTTCGTCCTGTCCAAAATAAAACACCCCCAAAATCGCCACCATACCCAATTCGTCCATCACATCTATCACCCGTTTCATGCGCCCAACATAAGCCGGTCGTAAATTGCCTTCCGGTGTAAACGCATTGTTCTCCCACGGCTGCGGCCAGCCATATCCTTTGGGGTTGCCCCCCTGAAAATTGACCGTGAGGCCCAGCACCCCGCAATCGCGATACCTGGGCAGCGCATCAACAAACTCCTGAACATTGCGCTCGGCATCCCACGTTCCGGTATCGGGATAGGCCCACATGGATCGCGTCTGCAGGTTTTCATCATCAAAGGTGGCTTGAACCAATCGGTTGTTCATCAACAACCCTTCAATGTCATAATCGCGCCACACGCGGCCTGAATAGGTGGGTTTATTGTTGATATAAAACTTCTGGCCGTCAATTCCAACTGTTGTTTTTCCCATATTTCCCCGATCCAACTAAAATTTCAGATAACAAGCTTGAATTCTCGACGATAGATGAAAGCGCGTTTGCACGTTCCACCCCACCAGAGTCGCAGTCACCTCATTTTTAAGATGTTAACGTTCCAACGTTCAACGTTCTAATGTGTTTTCATATCTCATTTGAGCTTCAAAGGCTTGCCTTCCCGCGCAGATCGGTACACCGCTTCCAACAATGCAACCGTGCGACGGCCTTCTTTGCCATCCACAGCCAACGGCGTTCCTTTGGTAATGGCATTCACCACATCTTCGGCAATGCTGTGGACATGATTTTCAACACTGTCTAATTTTTCCTGCAGCCCGTCGCCAAAAACTTTCATCTCCCCTTTTAAAACATCTGTCAACAAAATGCCACCCAACGTGCCGTGCACTTCGGCGCTGAAATAGGCATTGGTCTGAAACGTTGTCGTTCCCAGAATCGTGCCCTTTGCGCCATTTTCAAAATTCAAAATCGCCAGTCCAATATCTTCTGTTTCAATCTTGTGATTCATAATGGCCATTTCGCCATACACCGAAACCGGATCACCCATAAACCAGCTCAACACATCGAGCAAATGCGCCCCTTGATTGGCCAGTGACCCGCCCCCATCCCAGCGCCAGGTACCGCGCCACCCCCCATTGTGCAAAAAATACTCATCCGACCGAAACCACTTGAACCGCACTTCTCCCAAAATGACCTTGCCCAACCAGCCGCGTTTGATGGCTTCGGCCACCTTGACATTACCATCCACATACCTGCTTTGATAATCCACACCGCACAACACGCCGGCTTTTTCACATGCATCAATCAGCCGATCACATGCTTCTGTGCTCACATCCATCGGTTTGGTTGTAATCACATGTTTGCCCGCCTTTGCCGCGCGAATGCCCACTTCGGCATGCCGGCCGCTTTCGGTCATCACGAACACCACATCCACATCTTTTCGCGCCAGCACATGATCCAGTTGGGTTGCACAATCCGTCTTCAATTCCTGAGCCACCTCTTCGGCCAAATCGCCGCGTTGATCGCAAACAACTTTTAAATCAGCACCTTCGGTTTGTTTAATCAACCGCGCCCGGTTGCGCCCCATGCCCAAACCAACAACCGCAAAACCAACCATATCACCCTCCCGTTATATGAATAACACTTGTCTTATCCAACCACAGCAGCAATGCGCCGCATCGCTTCAGCAGACAGCGGCCTGCCCGATGCTTTCACATTGTCGGCCACCTGCGCGGATGTTTTGCCGCCGGGAATCACCGTGGAAACAGCCGGTGGCATCAGAGCAAATCGCAGGGCCGCTTCGGCCAGCGTATCGGCCTCTTCAAGCAGAAATTCAAGCCGCTTCACCTGATTGGCAAGAACCCTGGCTTTGTCAGGCGAAAATTTGCGACTGCGGTGATCTTCGTCTGGAAACACCGTATCGGCCCCATACTTCCCGGTTAACCAGCCCGAAGCCAGTGGCACACGGACAATAATGCCAACCCCTTTTTCTTGTGCCAGTGGGAAAATGGCCTGTCCAATTTTTTGCTCAAAAATATTATACACCAGTTGGATAACCTCTGCGCCCCCGTCAATGGCGCGTTTGCCCTCCTCTGCAGAACCTATGGACACACCCCAGGCGCGAATCTTTCCAGAAGCTTTTAAATCGCGCATCAAATCAAACAACTCCGAGGTCATATCATTCAGCGACGGCCCGTGCAACTGATACACATCCACACAATCCACTTCCAATCGAGACAAACTCGCATCCAGTGCCCCGCGAATATACGGCTCGGTAAAATTCTGCCCCGGCCCGGCCAGGCTGTTGCCCACTTTGGTTGCAATCACGGCATCTTGTTTAAATTCGTAGAGTCCCATGCCCACCAGCACTTCGCTCTTGCCGCGTCCATACGCATCTGCCGTATCAAAAAATGTAACCCCTTGCATAAAGGCACTGCGCACTGTCTCAAGCGACTGCATGATATGGGTGCCCGACCAACCAGATGGCACACCATCGCGAAACGATGTGCCCCCAATGGCCCAGCACCCCATGCCCACATCGGTGACGTCCATACCCGTTTGTCCCAATTTCCGTTTCGATAGTGCCATTGTGTACCTCTTTTTTTGATTGTCATTCCCGTTCTTTTTTCACTTCGCCATCGCGAAATATCTGACTGCCAGTTGCCTTTATCTGACCCTGATACTTGCCGCGATACGGTGTTTTTGTCGCCTTATCCATACGAGAAAAAACGAGTTGACAGATTCGCCGGCCACTTTGCAACAAAATGGGCAGTCGGTTTGCATTATACAATTCCAGCGTAATGGTTCCTTCAAATCCCGGATCGACCCATCCGGCATTTTGAATAAACAGACCAATGCGCCCAATGGAACTGCGCCCTTCGACAAATGCTGTCACATTGTTGGGCAACCTGATAAACTCCCGCGTTACCGCCAGCAAAAAAGAATGCGGCGGTATGACGATCTTGTCACGCTCCAGTTCTTCATAAACAATGGCCGTATCAAGCGTAATCACCGATGAGGAATGTTCATCCACCTTCAAAAAATGGGTGCCCAGTGTCAAATCAATCGAAGCCGGTTGAATTTGTACAGCCTCCAAAGGATCCACTGCCAGTTCCCCAGAAGCCAGCATCTGTTTCAATGTTTCATCAGAAAGAATCACAACACCCCTCACTTATGTTGCCGGTTGTGCCGCCGGAATCTTCCCGGACAATGTATCCTGTTCGGCCTCTCGCGCCAGTTGTCCTTCAGGATCAAGCCACTGGGTCACAACAAGCGAAATTAAGGCAATAATCGCACCGCTGAAAAAAATAACCTGATACCCAAAATGGTGCCAGACCACCCCCCCCAATAGAGGGGATGCCACAGCCGCCACATGGTTCATGGTTACTCCCATAGCCAGTGATGGTTTCAAATCCTCTTCTGGTGCAATCTTGTGCAAATAGGTGGTGAGCGCTATGCCGCCAAAAAAAATCAAATTGTCCACACAATACAGCGCATACAGCGTTGGTCTGTGGGTCACAACAGCATATCCAAAAAACACACCCGACAACCCGATATAACTCAAACTCAACATTTTTCGCTCGCCGTATTTATCGACCAGTCGCCCCATAGTTGGAGCCGTCAGCGTGATTAAAATTTGATTGATCAACACCAGAAACATCGTGGTATGAACCGGCATGCCATGCACTTTCACCAGCGCAAAAATGGCAAATGTAATAAACATCTGTTTGCGCAATCCCTGAAGAAAATTCAGGGCATAATACAACCCGTAGCGCCGTTTAAAAACAAAACTTCGCTCCACAGTTGGGCGTTTGCGAGAAGCAAAACCAATGACCATGCCGCCTAAAATGGTGGCAACACCCGCCATGACAAATAACCCGCCATATCCGACAAAATCATAACTGAGTTTGCAAATCACAATCGAACCCAACCATGCCATACTGTTGACACTGCGCAATTGCCCCAGCCATTTGCCCTTTTTCCCCGGCGGAGAAAACAACAGCGACATCGACTGTTCCATGGGAATCCAACAGTGAAACCCAATGCTCCACACCAGGGAATAAAGCGCCAAACCCATCACCGAATCTACCTGTGAATACGCCATAATGCCCACACCCATAATGCCCAGCGATATGGCCCCAATAATGGGTGGCACCAGGCGAATCATCAGCGCCACAAAAAAGGCATTCATAAAACCTGGCACTTCGCGCAGGGCTTCTACATATCCCAATTGATGGGCTTCAATATTCAACTTCTCCACAATAAAATTGTTGAACAATGTCAATTGCACGCCAAAAAAGATGCCCTGCGACGCCACGGCCGCGGCTAATAATCTGAAATCGCGATTCCACTCGCGAAACGGATTCTCCAAAGAGAAAACCTCCTTTAATTTTGCTTTAATTCCCCAACGGTTCCCACACATGACCAAACACTGAGCGCAACCGCTGCATATCCGCTTCGGAAAGAGACGGCCCCAAAATAGATGCCACATTTTCTTCCAAATGATTCACATTGGCCGTGCCCGAAAGCACCGTGCTCACCGCCGGATGCACTTTCACATATTTATACCCGGCCGCAGGCAATGATGTCACGTGATCTTTTATCAACCATCCAAGCG
>CAXNEV010000184.1:0-7306 GCA_964200925.1 Candidatus Latescibacterota bacterium
GCTTCATGCGAATTCAAATTTCCCTTTGTTTTGGCCTCGATCATGCCCAGAATATCAACAAAATTTTTGGCATGTTCCAAATTGCGCTCTACTTTGTTGGTCACCGGATTCATCACTTTGCCCAAATTCTGCATGGCCATGCCTTGAAACATCATCACCAGTTGCATAAACAACAATTCGTTCTGTTGATCCAGAGATTGTTCTGCCATCACCTGACCTCCTTATTTTTCAAATCCATCGTCCATCGTCCCTTGTCTATCGTCGAAAATTCAAGTTTATTACAGGAAATGCTATATCTTAAATATCAGGAAACGCGCCGACAAAGTTCAGATTATTTCATTCGCGATCCTTATCATATCAAAAACCCCTGCCTCCTGTCAAGAACCGGAATCGATATGCGCCTTTTATTTTTTTTCGCCTTGTTGTTATCTACGCCCATTCAGGCCAACCAGGTTATCATCTATCGCGACAATTGGGGGGTGCCGCACATTTATGCCAGCACCCCTGCCGAGGTGATGTATGGTTTTGGTTATGCCCAGGCCGAAGACCGCCTGGAATCCATGCTTAAAAATTACCTGACAGCAACCGGGCATATGGCCGAGGCGTTTGGGCCCGATTATATTCAGACCGACTTTCAGCAGCACCTCTACCGCCACGAAACACAAGCGCATAACTATGACAAAGAACTATCACCCGACATCAAAACCCTCGTCGAATCTTTTGCCGCAGGCATAAACGCTTTTATCAAAGCGCATCCAGAACGCATGCCCCAATGGGGCCGCCCACCCCAACCCCATCAGGTGGTTGCCCTTGCGCGATATCTCGCTTTTCAGCCCCTTATTCAGCAAGCAGACCAAGAATTTTTGGGCAAACCCACACAGCCCATTACAGGCAACCAGTGGGCCATATCCGCACAGCGTTCTGTCGAAGATGCTGTTCTGCTTTGTATCGATCCCTTTGCAGACTGGCACAACACGTTTCGTTCATATGAAGCCCACCTGCACGGCGGCAATTTGCATGCATTTGGTTTTGCCGTTCCAGGATTGCCCATTTTTGCCGTAGGTCACAACCGCACGCTGGGCTGGTCGGCACTGCCGGGTGGGGCCGATGGGGCCGATGTGTACGACATCACCCTCGATTCTCCCCTTGCCAACCGCTACAAATACGACGAATCCTACCGGCACATCACCACCGATACCGTACGCATTGGCGTTTTAATGGACAACCGCATAGAATACCGCACCCGGTTATACCAGCAAACCGATCTCGGCCCCATTTTACAGCGCAAAGACACCCATGCATTTGCCTATCGGCTGGCACTTTCAAACGAAATTCGGCAGATTGAACAAGCCTATAACATGATGACCGCCACCGATCAAAAAACCTTTTTTGCCGCACTCTCATTGGCACAAGGGCCACCGCAGCGTCTCATATATGGCGATGTGTATGGCAACATCGCCTATTTTCTTTCAGGCCGCATCCCACAGCGATCCGAATTTTTCAACTGGACACGGCCCGTTTCCGGCAACACATCCGAAACCGAATGGCAAGGGGTTCACGCACAAGAAACCCTCCCTTTGATGCTCAATCCCGATGAAGGCTGGATTCAAGATTGCGATGCTTCTTACGACCGCATGGCCAGCTTAACCATGCCCGTTGCGGCCCAACATCTCTTCCACACCTTCAGCTATTTGCCCCATGCAGAATCGCCCCGCTCACACCGCATGCGCCAACTGCTCACGGCTTCTTCCCGGCTCACATTGTCCGAAGCCATCGCCTATTCACAAGACACCTACGCCATCCAATCTGAAATTTTTGTTCGCGCCCTTAATATCGCCTCAGTTCAGATTCAAGACACACTCACATTAAATGCCCTGCATCAACTCAACACCTGGAATGGAAGGGCCGACCTTGAAACCACAGGTATGCCGCTTTATGCCCGTTGGCAAACATACCTTCAACGCGATGAGCGCCCCATCAACCTACCTCAAATCCTCTCGTTTCAACCCATCGGGCAAACATCCACCCGGTTTCTGGTTCAATCTTTTACCCAGGCCGCGCAAGACCTCACCACCACACATACCCCGGTTTTCTGGAAAGAAATTCAACAGGTTCGCCGTGGCCATCGCACCTGGCCCATTGCAGGCTCAAACACCAGTTTGCGCACCGTTCAAACCATCCCATCCCACTCTTTCCTGGAGGGTATCTTTGGGCAATCGTGTACAACCCTGATCTGTTTTCGCGCTCCCGGAAATATTGAATCCCATTCGGTCACCCCCCTGGGGCAAAGCGACGATCCCCGTTCGCCCCATTATGCCGATCAGGCCGAATACCTCTTTTCACAAACACAACTCAAACCCACACACTTTGACATTGCTCCGCAAAAACTCACACATCAACATACCCTTCAAATTCCCTAACCCTTGTACACGCAGATTCTACGTGCATCTTCGCAATTCTAACGCTATTTTATCCAAAATCTTTCACACAGTCATTGCATTCATTTTTGGAGGCTTTATGTCATTTGTCGATTGGAACAGCATTCCGCCCATCGAAGTTGTACCCGGCGTGCGCATTCGCGCCCCCTATGGAAAAAACCTCATGCTCTCCCGTGTGGAGTTTGACGCAGGTGCCGTTGTGCCCATGCACAGCCACCCACACGAACAGGGCGGCGTGATGCTCGAAGGAAAAATGAAATTCACCATCAATGGCGAAACCCGGGTGGTAGAACCCGGTCAATCTTTCATCATTCCACCCAACATACCCCACCGTGCCGAAGCCGTTGATGGCCCGTGTGTGGCACTCGATATTTTTTCGCCCATTCGCGAAGACTATGTGGAACTGGCCAACCGATACATTCCCAAAGAAGACAAGTAAATTTGCACATTCAGATACTCAAAAGCGAGACGGTAGCAGGTTGACACGTTCCAACGTGTCGTTTTTGTGTCAAATAACAATCCTCTTTAAGGAGCATACAAATGGAATACCGCAAACTGGGCAACTCTGGCCTTCTGGTCTCGGTGGTTGGCCTGGGCACCAACAACTTTGGCCGCCGCGTCGATGCCGAAGGAACGGCCCGTGTGATGAACCAGGCCCTTGAAGATGGCATCACGTTTATTGACACCGCCAATGTGTATAGCCAGGGACTGTCAGAAACCTATATCGGACAGGCCATCAAAGGCAAACGCGACCAGTTTTTGCTGGCCACCAAATTTTCCAGCAAAATGGGCGACAAACCCAATATGAGCGGCAACTCGCGACAGCACATTCTCAGCGAAGTCGAAAACAGCCTGCGCCGATTAGGCACCGATTACATCGACCTTTACCAGATTCACCGCACCGACCCCAACACGCCCATCGAAGAAACGCTGCACGCCCTCAACATGCTTGTCTTTCAGGGCAAAGTGCGCTACATCGGTTGCTCAAACTTTGCCGCATGGCAGGTTTGTGAAGGCGTTTGGACATCGCAACTGAAAGGTTATATCTCATTCTCCAGCGTGCAGCCTCATTACAACATGTTCAACCGCAGCATCGAATCTGAACTCGTGCCTTTTTGCAAAAAATACGGCATTGGCATTTTGCCCTATTTCCCGCTGGCCAACGGCTTTCTCACTGGCAAATACCGCCGAGGACAGCCCCCTCCTGAAGGTTCACGCCTGTCAGAAAACGACCGAGGCATGTTCACCGATGCCAATTTTGACAAACTCGAAGCCCTGGAAAAATTTGCACAGGAACACGACCACACCCTGCTCGACTTGTCTTTTGCCTGGCTTTTGGGAAACTCCGCTGTCAGTTCTGTCATTGCCGGAGCCACCAAACCCGAACAGGTCACAGCCAATTCCAAAACCGCAAATTGGCACTTAACCTCCGATGACATGGGCACAATTGACAAAATACTCGGAAAATAACAATCGGTCAATTTTGCGAAGAAACAAATGGGCCTATTCGCCTATGACTCGCTTCGCTCGTGAGCAGCGAGGCACCTTCGGTGCGTTCCCTGCGGGAACCTGCGCTTCGCGCACCCACTGGTTCACTCTGTTGCACCACTGCGATACAACAAATAAGGCTGGCGTTTTTGTGAAAATGCCAGCACCTCCGGTGCCCAGCGCATCCAGATTTGCCGCAGATCATCACCGCGCAAAAGAGCCTCGCGAACCAAACTGGTGCCCATGGCTTTGTCAAATTGATCATAGCGATTTTGTGGGATATTGAAAGATTGGGGATACTGTTTCAAAAAATGCCACAACATCGCCACTTCTGTGCGCGCCGGTTGAAACCGAATGGGATCGAATACATCCAGAAACACCCCCTGCACTTTTTGACCGCGAAACAATCCCCGTTTTGGCACAAATGTCATGGGGCGAAACCGCACCCCTGGCAATTTCATTTCGGTCAACGCACGGGCCGTCACTTCAGCATTGGCCCACGGTGCCCCCACCAATTGAAATGGCGTTTCAGTCAAAATGCCAATGTGCAGCGTGCCCAGAGTGCCAATTGTTCCTGTGGCGGCAAAACAAATGGCCGAAGCAGGTGACGGAATATTGGGAGAAGACGGTATCCATTTGCGACGTAACTCTTCCCAGCGCATATTGCGCCGATACCCGGCCATCGGCACCACCGTCAACTGGCAATGGATGCCTTGTTCTTGATTGATATATCTGGCCAGTTCACCCACCGTCATGCCATAGGTTCGAGGCACCGGATACAACCCGATCAACGACAGCCACTTCTCTTCTGCAATGGGGCCGTCCACCGTTAATCCGCCCAGGGGATTGGGGCGATCAAGCACCAGCACCTTTTTTTGCATCGCAGCCGCATCGGCCATCATCTGGGTTAAACTCCAGATATAGGTATAAGCCCGGCTGCCCACATCTTGCACGTCGTAAATGAGCACATCGATGCGATTCAAACCTTCGCGGCGATGTTGCCCCCCATAAAGTGAATACACGGGCAAATCGCCATATTTTTCATCCTTCACTTGTTCACCCGCTTCAATTTTTCCGTCAATGCCGTGTTCCAGTGCAAACAGAGCTTTCAAGTTAACAGCCGGGTGTCGTTGCAATGCTTCAATGGTCGAAAGGCCCGTTGCTGTGCGCCCAGTTGGATTGGTAATCAACCCCACACGCACACCTTTCACCAGATGAGTATAACCATGCAAAAACACATCCACGCCCATTTGTACGGGTGCTGCTGTGCAATATACCGGACACAAAAATCCAATCAAAAACAACCACCGCAATATCACCGCATCAACTCCTAACCAAAAAAATTGGGCAGCGGCCCAAAAGCCACACTGCCCGAATCATTTCATTTTCTGTTCAAATTAAAACCAACCGACTTTAGGCCGCTTCAATAGATTGTGCATTGCGCTGTTTTTTCCACTGCCCAAAAGCCTTCCAATCAATGGCGTCACATCCCCCGTTGCATTTTAAAATGCCAGCTTCGAGATAGGTGCAAATCCGCTCGGTAATCAGTTGTGGAGAAACATTCAATTGCGCAGCCACAGCGTCTCCACCAATACCTGTCGCCAATAACTTCAAAAGAGCTTTATCATCCACCGCATCGCACTCCTTGCGAAGAAGATACAGCACAACCGATGACATTCATTCCGCATTTTTCAAGACGCTGTAATATACACAATCCAACAAGAAACACAAGAAAAACCTGTGCCAACACAATCCGCTACATCGCACTACCATGCGATGCCATCTCGAATTTTCCAAAATCAAAATTTTAAAAAATAAAGATTATACCATTTTTAAAGCCGTATTCAAAACCGTATTCTTAACAGGCTCAGGCACTGTGGTTTCAAAAACCTCAATGCGCGCAAGCAAAGCCAAAAGCGCAGTATCACGCACCTGTGAATGGGACATGGCATCAATCCGGTCACACTCGAGAAACAGATCTGCAGCTTCGCGAGTCACCGGATCAACATAGGGTATTTCAGGTATTGGAATATCCAGAATATCCCAATCATCAAACACCTCTTGATCCAGCGTTGCACCGGACAGAACGGTTGTTTCCATGGCGTCCTCCTAAGGGGTGAGGATGAGTCTGCCAATACACGCACAAGGGGAAAAGCCGTGTATTTTAATCAAAAAAATATATAAGCGATTTGTGTGCCATTTTTTTATTTATGATGTAAAAATTTGAAAAACAATAAATTATTCAAAAAACCATCCCGTGCTGTTATTGAAAAATGTGTCAATTTGTTCAAAAAATGTGCTAATTGAGACACACATGCACCAAAAATACCAATCCGCACCACCTTGACAGACCCGGTGAACAGCCCTATACTTACCGCTCCAAACCGCTCACAAAAAGAGGATGCCCATGTTTCAGGCCCACATGAAAACATTTTACGATCAAAATGGTTACCTCGTGGTCAATTCGGTGTTCACCTCGGAAGAAATGGCCCCTGTACGCCATCGCACCGAAGACCTGATTGCACACCCCGAAAAAGCGCCCGAAGGTGTGCCCATTGGCCGTGAAGGCGACACCGTGGCCGACAAAACGCAACCCGAAGCACAAAACCAGTCTATCCGCGCCATGGCCTTTCTCGTGCGTTTTGATCCTGTTTATCGCGCTTTTGCACAAAATCCCAAACTGCTTGCCATCACGCGCGGCCTCATTGGACCCCGCATCAAAGTCTTTCGCGATCAGATGTTGCTCAAACCCCCCGGCGGACAGGCCAAACCGTCGCATCAGGATCAAAGTTATTTTCGTGTACATCCCCTCGACAACCTCATTACAGCCTGGATTGCCCTTGATGAAGCCACAGTTGAAAACGGGTGTATGTGTTATGTGCCCGGTTCTCACAAACACGGCATCTTAAACATCAAACCCGATCCCGACCGTCCCGTGCATCATGTACCTGACACCCAGGGCATCAACCTGCCCAACCCTGTGGCCTGCCCGGTTCCTGCCGGATCGGTCATTTTTCACCACGGTTGTACGTTGCACCACAGCGCCGACAACAACTCCCGCACCTGGCGCAAAGCCGTCATTTTCCACTACGCCACATCCGATGCAAAATCCGAACGCGACCAGCTCAATGCCGAAGTCTCTCTCGAAATTGACTAACCACCCACCACCTTATGCAAAACCCCCGAATCATTCCATAGATCCGGGGGTTTTGTGTTGTAAGAGTCTGTCTATAAATTACTTTTCGGTTATGAACATCAGGCGAATCAACGAATAGACGAATGGGCGATTCGCAGATTCGCACTATTCTAAATCGGAAAATGCTTGTTCAACCATTTCATCGCGCGTTCCAGTTCCAAAGGTGTCATATCGCGCCGACTTT
>CAXNEV010000185.1:0-7276 GCA_964200925.1 Candidatus Latescibacterota bacterium
ACGATGTTGGTTTTGAGGGCGGTATAACCTTTGGCAACCACTTCGCGGCCCAGGGTGGTTATGTCGTTCATTGTGTGAATGGGCGGGGTGTTGAGCACTTCGGGGCTGCGTGCCCTTGTGGTGCCGCAGTGCGACCAGTAGAGGCGCACGGTGTTGCGCGTGGGCCCGCCGAAAAGTTCGGTGACAGAGATACCAAGTGCGCGGGCTTTGATGTCGATGAGGGCCAGTTCGATGCCCGCAATGGCTTTGGCCGCAATGCCGCCGGGGCTTTGACGGCTGCCGCGCAGCATGTCATAGAAGCGCATTTCATAGGCGCGGGGATCTTTGCCGATGAGCAGGGGCGCGAGGTCTTTTACGGTTCCGATCACGCCATAGGGGCTGCGCCCATCGCTGCATTCGCCCCAGCCGGTAATGCCTTCGTCGGTTTCCACTTTGACAAAAATCCAGGGCCGCCAACCGGCGTCGGTGATGTAGGTTTTGATGCGGGTGATTTTCATGAATTTTTCTCCAGAATATCTGCAATGTCGATGCCATACATTTGCCGACCCGTGCCGCCGTGTGCGGAGTCGATGAAGATTGTTTTGCCATCATGGCTGAATCGAGGATGCAGGTCGCAGCGCCATTCACCTGTATATTCGGGCGGGGATGGAAAAACGCCGAGGTCGATGCGTTTGCCACTGGCGACGTGATAGAGGTAAGGAATTTGATTGCGGTTTTCTTTGCCGGGGTAATTGTCGTTGAGAATCCACTCGTTTCCGGGCAGGTATGTACAGTGGCCGTTGACGGTCATGATAGTTTCGCCAATGACTTCGGGCTCGTTGTGTGACAAATCGCGATAGAGGTAGAATTTGTTGTTATTGGATGGATGATAGGCCCAGCCGAGAATGGTGTGGGGATCGCGCCAGATAAAGTGCGACATCTGGCCGTAGTCATCCACAACGTGCAGATTGGAACCGTCGATGGCGGCGGTGAGCATGCGGGTGTGGAACGGGCCGTCGCCAAAACGCCAGCGGTGCAAAAAGATGAAGCGCGTGCCATTGGTGTTGAAGAGCAGGTGATTGAAATAATGTCTGGCCGGGCTGATGTTGCCGTGCGGGTAGGGGATGGCGGCGACTTCGGCAATGGAGATGATTTGCCTATATGTGCCCGTTGCGATATCCACGGTGTAAATCCCGGCATTTTCCGGGGCGAGTACGTTGTGATTGGGATCGGGAATGCCCGCATACCCATAACCGGGGCGCATGTGGTTGATGCGGCGAAAGTCGGTGCCGATGGCGGTTTTGCCGTCGGGTGTGAGGGTGTAAATGGCCTGCGGCAATGTGCGGGTTTGCCCGGTGTGGATATTGCGAATGTGGCTGATAAAATGATCGCCGTCGCGGTCGTTATAGATGATGTCGGAATGTGAACCGGGTATCCACTGAAGCATACAGCCCTGCTGCCAACACCAGGCATGTGTTCTGGCAAATTCGGTCCATATATCATGGTTGGACAGATCGATGAGACCCAAGGCAATGGTGTCGGTGGCCGTGGGAGATCGGTGTTCAAAATCGACTTCCATTCCCAGGGCAAATTGACCGGATGGGTCGATCTGCCATTTGTCGTAATACCCAAACCAGTGGTGTTTGGGGCCTTTTGTGATGGGGCGAATGGGCGGATATGGAGACATTGGATTTCCTTTTTGAACCAGTCGGTGAACGTATTGGGATGGTAAATTAGCGGATGTTCTGACGGGTTGCAAGAAATTTGATCAGGAGTGATCGGAGTGGAATTGCAAAGGATATCTTGAAATATTGATAAGCATGAGGAATTATGTTATGTACAGAATGAAGATGCAATTCTACGCATTATGATGTTTTATCCATTTGTCGATTGGAGCAGGCTTTATAGACGGTAAGAGAGATAACCTGCACCAGTCAAGAACGCGAGTGATGGTTGTTTGTTGGAATGCGGTCAATGTGTATGGTTTGAGATGGCCTCTGTTGCACTGTATAAAAATTCAGGAAAATGTTTCCGTCCCGGTGTATTTGTTGCACACTGGGGCGGTTTTCTTTTTGTGCATAAAATAAGGAATAACTGAGTGTTACGATTTGGTGGGGCGAATGTGGATAATGTGGCATAGGGGTTGCTTAAACAATGGGTGTCCCATAGTCTGTCCACCTCGAAGCTTTCAGGAGTATTTCAATGTTGCAGGGTTTATACAGTTCGGGTTCGAGTATGCTGGCGCGAAATACTCGCCAGGATCTGATTGCAAACAATATTGCCAACAGCGATGTGCCGGGGTTTAAACGCGATGGCATTTTTCTCAAAGAACTGGGCGAAGCCCGGCGCAAGGCGTCGGGGGGATATCCGTCGTGGCGCGAAAATCGCGTTGCGGGCGGATTTATCGATTTTGAACAGGGCGCGTTGCGGCAAACCAATAGCAACCGCAATTTGGCATTAAATGGACCGGGTTTTTTTCATGTGCGCACGCCACAGGGCGATATGTACACGCGCAATGGAGAGTTTTCGGTCAATAATCAGGGCCAGCTGGTGACCAATATGGGTTATCCGGTGTTAGATGAACGCGGCGGTGAAATACAGTTGGATTCCTCTGAATTTATGGTTAAAGAAGACGGTCAGATTCTGGTGCAGGGCAATGAAGTGGCAAAACTGGCGGTTCACGACTTTGAAAAAGACGGCGATGGGTATTATCAGGATCCCGATGGGATTACCCGACTGGAGCGCAAACACAACGGGTTTTATTTGCCCAAGCCCGGTGTGAATCAGGTGGCCAAACCTGCCGAGACAAAAGTGGCACAGGGCTTTTTGGAAATGTCCAATTCAGAGCCCATTATTCAAATGGTGGATATGGTGGAATTGTTTCGCACTTATGAAGCCGATCAACGCGCCATTCGCGCACAGGATGAAACTTTGAAACGCGCTGTGAACGATGTGGGGTCTGTGAGATAAATAACGTTGTAACGTTAGAACGTTCTAACGTTATTCAAAAAGGAGGCGCGAATGTCAAGATCACTGCGAACTTCCGCCACGGGCATGATTGCCCAGCAATTGAATATCGATAATATTTCCAACAACCTGGCAAACGTGAATACAACCGGGTTTAAAAAGAGCAAAGCCGAGTTTCAGGATTTGCTTTATCACACCATTCGCACGGCCGGAACGTCTGCGGCTCAAGGGGCGCTGGTGCCGGTTGAAATTCAGATTGGGTATGGAACGCGCGTGGTGGCCACACAGAAAATTTTTGAACAGGGCAACGTAACGGCAACCAACAATGCACTGGATTTGGCCATCGAAAATCAGGGCATCAATGGAGATGGATTTTTTCAGGTAACATTGCCCGACGGCACCACGGCTTATACAAGAGATGGGGCTTTAAAATTGTCATCGGACGGGCAGGTGGTCACGTCGGATGGGTTTGCGCTGGAACCGCCCCTGTCGATCAGCCAAGATGCGGTGAGCATTAATGTGTCAAGTGATGGCAATGTGGAGGTGTTGCAGTCTGGAGAAACAGCCGCAGCCAATGTGGGACAAAGTGAATTGGCCAAATTTATCAACCCGGCAGGGTTGCGCAGCATTGGCAAAAACCTGCTGCTTGAGACCGAGGCTTCGGGGCCTGCTATTACTGGACAACCCAATACAGAGGGTTTTGGACGTATTTCACAGGGGTTTTTGGAATTGTCAAATGTGTCTGTGGTTGATGAACTGGTTAATATGATTCAGGCGCAACGGACATACGAAGTGAATGCGCGGGCTATTCGCACCTCCGATGAAATTATGCAAGCCACCAATAATATTGCTGGATAAGGCGTGTTGGAACGTTAGGGATGTGAGCGGAGTGTTTGAACGAGTTGGTTTTAAAATTTCTGAGGTTTTTATGGCGACAATGATCCGTGAAGACTATCGCAAATGTCGAAAAGTGATGGCGCGTCAGCATATGGGCAGAAAAGGAAACCAGACTGTTTTCAGCATTTTGTTTTATATCGGGCTGATGATTTTTCTGGTGCTTTGTTTGATGGTTGGGCAAAGCCGGGCCGATGTGGTGGTGAGCGAAGCCGAAATTCATGCGGCTGTAACCGGGTATGTGCACGATGTGGTATCCGATTTTGCCGGGGAAACGGTTGTGAAGGTGCTGCGACAAGGCGATTTGCACATTGCCGGTGTGGGCGCTGTGACATTGCGGGTGCGTCAGGATCGGTTGCGCAGCCAGGCGCGATCCATTCCGGTGGTGCTTGAAGTGGTGCGAGGCCCTGTGGTGATTCGCGAATACCAGTTGATTGCCGAGGTGCAATATTTTGACGATGTGGTGGTGGCCAACCGTGCGATTGAACGGGGTGAGACGATTGCCGAAAGTGCCGTGGTGATTGAGCGGCGCGATGTGACGATGTTGTTGGGAAAATATTATGCGCGTTTTGATCAAGTAGATGCCATGCAGGCCAAGATGCGCATTGGCATGGGGCGGCCTTTGAGTTCCAATTATTTGGAAGCCGTTCCGCTTGTTGAACGCGGAGATATGGTGCGCATTTTGGCCCAGGTGGGCGGCATCACGGCAACTATTACCGGCATTGCCAGAGACAGCGGCAGCAAAGGCGATCACATTGTGGTGCAAAATGCTGAATCTCGTGAAAAGCTGTTGGTCGAGGTGATTGGTCCTGGAAAAGTGCGGGTGGTTTTTTAACGGTTTATGATGCGAGGAAGAGATCTCCATGGGCTATACAAAAATGCAATTGAAACGAGTATCGATGGCGGCGGGTGTGGGTATCTGTCTTTGTTTTGGGCCTGTATATGGCCAGAGTTTGTTCAGTGACGATCAGGGTGAATCTTCATTATATCAAGACAGCAAACCCCGCCGGGCCAGCAAAATTGGCGATATTTTGACGGTGCTGATGACCGAAACCACGTCGGCCAGCAATTCGGCGAAGGTGAATACATCAAAAAGCACAACAACCAATATTGGCAGTCAGGCAGGTACCGGGGTGTTGAAATTTGTGCCGGGGCTGGGTTTGACAAGCGGGGCCAACACTGAGTTTGAAGGCGATGGCACAACCCAGCGCAACCAGCAGATTCAGGCGCGGGTGTCTGTGACGGTTGTCGGGCTCAAAGCCACTGGTGATTTGATTATTGAAGGCAGCCGAACAATTGAGATCAATGGCGAGCGCGAGGTGATTTACATGTCGGGTGCGGTGAATCCCAAAATTATTCCCGCGACAAATATTATTGAATCTTTTCGCGTTTCCGATTTGCAGGTGTCTTATAAGGGCAAGGGTGTGATTCAAGATAGCTCTCGGCCCGGTTTGATTGTGCGTTTGATCCACTGGATTTTTTAGTTTTTGCGAGGCCATCACGATGGGGTTTAAATCAAAAAGGGTGGGATTCATGGCGGCAAGTTATCGATGGGTTTATCGGGCATTTTTATGGCTTTTGTTTTTGTGGCCATTATCTGTTACCGCCCAGTTTGTGCCCGAATTTGAACCGCAGGCTTCGCGGTTAAAAGACATTGCAGACATTCAAACCCTTCAGGAAGTGCAACTGTTAGGTTATGGTTTGATTGTTGGCCTTGAAGGGGTGGGTGATGGTCGCGGGGCACCCTATTCGGCACAGGCCCTGGCCAATTTGATGCGCAATATGGGTGTAGAAGTGGATCCGGGAGAAATTCGCGCCAAAAATACCGCCTCTGTGATGGTTACAGCCAAATTAAACCCCTTCACGCGGGTTGGGGCCAACATTGATGTGACGGTGTCGTCAGTGGGGGATGCCGCCAGTTTGCAGGGGGGAATCTTGCTGATGACTCCGCTGCGCGCCAACCCGCCCAATGGCCCCATTGTGGCCATTGCTCAAGGGCCTGTGACCATTGGCGGGTTTAATGTGGATGCCGGGGCCGGGGGGTCGGTGACCAAAAACCATCCGGTGGTTGGGCGTGTGCCCAATGGGGCTATTGTACAACAGGAATTAATTGCACCCGGCGAAATTACAGCGGCTATGACGGTGATGTTGCGCGATGCAGATTATACCACTGTTGCCCGTCTTGCCCGGTCGGTGGATATCCGATTTGGAGATCGCATTGCCACGGCTTTGGACAAGGGCACTGTGCAGGTGCGCGTGCCTCGTGAGTATCAAAATCCTGGCCGTTTTGTCGATTTTATTTCTCAGCTTGAAAATGTAACGGTGATTGCCGATGTGAACGCCCGCGTGGTGGTTAATGAACGCACCGGAACCATTATTGCCGGCCAGCATGTGATGATTGCCGAAGTGGCCATTGCCCATGGCAGTTTGAGCATTACGGTAGGTGCTGATGAAACGGCAAGTGTGGGTGTTCCAGGCGGGCCTCAGGCCAATTTGCAATTGGCAGGCGGGGTTGATGTGGAAGAAGAAAAACCCCGTATGCTGGCTTTGCCGCCCACGTCCAGTGTGAGCGATGTGGCCAAAGCGCTCAACGCTTTAAAAGTAACCCCGCGCGACATTATTGCAATTTTTCAATCTTTAAAAACGGCCGGGGCCTTAAAAGCCGATTTGATTATTCAATAAGGGAATGATATGGCTGATCTTTCTGCGCTGTCACCAGACCCATCTTTTTTTCCGCTTCAAAAACCACTGCAACAAGGCTTGCCGATGGCGCTCAAAGCTGCGGGTGGTTTGGCCCTGGAAAAACCGGATGTTAAAGCGGATCAATTGCACAAGATCGCCAAAGATTTTGAGGCTGTGTTTTTGTATCAGATGATGAAGCAGATGCGCGGTTCGATTGAAAAAGAAGAGATGTTTCACGGAGGAGCAGGGGAAGATATTTTTACAGAAATGCTCGATGAAGAATTTTCCAAACGCATGGCCGGAAGAGGATCGATAGGCATTGCGGACATGCTGTTTGAGCAGTTGAGCCGCCAATATGGTCTTGAAGAGCCACAGGGATCTTTAAAAATACCACAGATGCCAGGGCTTTCGGGTGCGGCAAATACTTTACAACAAAAGCTGCGGTCTGCTCAGAAGCAGGTTCAGGTTCAGGATCTGCAGCCTCTGTCAACAGACCTGTAACCCCCATCTGGAGGGATGTGTTTTGTACGATCATCTCAAATATCTGACGGAGTTGCTCGACAAAGAGATTGCCACATTTCGGTTGTTGCTGGCATCTTTGGAGGCTGAGCAATCGGCACTGGTAAAAAATGACATTATGGCTTTGGGCGAAGCGGTTGAAACGCAAAAAGCCCTGACCCGACGGGCCGGGTTGCAGGAGCGAGATCGGGTGAAAATGGTGCGCCAAATAGCAGGGCTTTTGCAAGAGGATGCC
>CAXNEV010000186.1:0-7254 GCA_964200925.1 Candidatus Latescibacterota bacterium
GGGGTCGGGGGGTAGGGCTGATGGTTGTTGACAATCTGGGACTTTGAGAAAAGCGCTTCTAAAGCTTCCAGATGCACCAGACCACGAGTACCAGGCACAAAATAAACGCTCCCTCTCATTTTAAGAGGGAGCGTTTGAATCTTCAATGCCCGCTATTTTTAGCTGATGACTTCTTTCAGCAAGAGGCCTTCGTCTTTTAAGAAGCTGAGCAGACCTTTTTTGTTTACTGTGCGCAAGGCTCGTGCCGATAATTTGATGCGTACAAAGTGCCCCAGTTCGGACACGTATATGCGTTTGCTCTTTACATTTGGATTTTGCACCCGTTTCACCTTGCGGTTCGAGTGCGACACATGATTGCCGGTCAAAGGTCCTTTACCCGTCAGTGCACATTTTCTGGACATGTGGCTACCTCTTTAACAAATGTCAATGATCACAAAACCGTGATCATGAATTAGCGGTCTTCGCGATACGTTACGCGCTTGCGCACAAACGGATCGAATTTTTTCAATTCCAGGCGGTCGGGATGATTCTGCCGATTTTTCTCTGTGTGATAATAATGAGAACTCTCGGAGCTTTTCATTTTGATGAGGATGCGGTTGCCCTGTCGCTTGGCCATGTCGCCACCTCCATTGCGTTTCTGGGTTATGGTCTATAAGTCTTCAAGCAGCTTTTGAATGGTTCAAAAGATCTGCAAAAAGCAAAACAAGAAGTAAGAATATACAGGTTCAGGGGTTTTTCATCAAGGATTTTGTCGTCGATCTTCACAAAAATTTTATTTTATTCAATAACATATTGTTTATTTTTTGTTTAAATTTCATCCTGAAGTGGAGTTACAGGGGGTTGGTTACCTGTTGTAACCGCGTCCTTTGGATTTTGATTCTTTTGAACAGGAGGTTTTGGGTGGCAGAAGAAACGATTTTTAGCAAGATTATTCGACGAGAAATTCCAGCAGATATTGTGTATCAAGACGCGCTGGTGACGGCTTTTCGAGACATTCACCCACAGGCACCCACGCATATTCTGATTGTTCCCAACAAGCTGATTCCCACAATCAACGATGTGACGGTTGACGATGAACCCACTCTGGGGCGACTGTTCACTGTGGCGGCCAAAATCGCCAAAGAAGCCGGAATTGCCGAGGATGGGTATCGCTTAATTGTCAATTGCAACACACACGGGGGGCAGGAGGTTTTTCACATTCACCTGCATTTGCTGGGTGGACGTCCTCTTGGACCAATGCTGGTGAGGCGGTAGAAAAACAAAGTCGCGAGTTGCGGGTCACGAGTCAAAAAGATAAAAGTGCAAAGTGCAAGCAGGAGGTTGGTGGGTATGGAGACATGCCCCAAATCCCCAGTCCCAAGTCTCAAGTCTCCTGCTTTTTTGTGGGTGTGGGAACGGGGTCATAACCGCCTGTGGTGAGGGGGTTACAGCGCATGATTCGGCGCAATGTGAGGCCAAAGGCTGTGACAAACGGGTGTTTTGCAAAGGCTTCGAGGGCATAGTGTGAACATGTGGGATAAAATCGGCACGGACTGGGAGCAATGGATAAAAAACGCATGAGTGGGCCGAGCACATAGAGATAGGCGTAAATCAGGGTATAGACCAGGCGAACCAGTAGGCGATCCAGTATTTTTAAAATAACGGCCATATTTTTATTTGATAGGGTGGTTGATTGGAGCAGTTTCGGGTATATTGGATGGATTCATTTTGTGATTGGGTTTTATGGCTTTGGTTAGCCGGGGTTTTTCATCCTGTCATCGGAATGAAAATGACTATTCCTTTCTGATTTATCCTTCAAACTATTTTATGGCAAGCTCGAATTGTTCACCTCTCATTTTTCGGGCCAACGGCTTTTACGCCATGTTTACGGGAGACCTGTATGAATTTACCCGATATTCAAAATACAAAAGATCGACGCGGCATTGAGATTGATCAGGTGGGTGTGTCTCATGTGCGCTATCCCTTAACACTGCCCTTGCGCGATGGCGGTGAGTTTCACACGGTTGCAACATTATCGATGACTGTGAGTTTGCCCCATTATCAAAAGGGTACACACATGTCGCGGTTTATGATTGCACTCAATGAACAACACCAGCATTTTACCCCTGGCAGCGTGGACATTGTTTTAAAAGAGATGTTGACACTGCTGGAAGCCGAAGAAGCTTTTTTGGATATGGAATTTCCCATTTTTTTGTCGCGAAAAGCACCTGTAACGGGTATTGAAGGCATGCTGGATTACAATTGTAAATTCAGGGCCATGCGCACAGGAGATGGGGTGCATGACAAATTGGTGGGGGTGCGGGCCAATGTGGCCAGCCTGTGCCCTTGCAGCAAAGAAATCAGCGATTATGGCGCACACAATCAGCGCTCGGAAGTGACGATGAACGTGCGACCCGCCGATGGGGAATTTATCTGGTTTGAGGATTTAATCGATATTGCCGAATACAATGCTTCGTGTCAGCTTTATCCCATTCTCAAACGGCCCGATGAAAAATTTGTGACTGAACGGGCATATGACAATCCCAAGTTTGTGGAAGATATCGTGCGCGATGTGGCAACAGATATGCTGGAATGGTTCAATGAAGAACGCCTGTTGTGGTTTTATGTGGCCAGCAACAACTATGAAAGCATTCACAACCACGATGCATTTGCCAAAATTGAACGCGGTGTTCGCGGGCCTTTGCTGACGCATAAAAAAGAAACCGATGCGGTTACAGCTGATTGATCAAATGGCATAAAAAACAGCACCGGCGATGTCGCATGATATCGCCGGTTTTTTTATGCGCAAAACGGAATTACGCGTGTGATGGATTTGCAGTGGCCATGGCCAGTTCGTGGATGCGTTTGATCATGGCTGCAAATCCGTTGGCGCGATTGGGGCTGAGATGTTTGGCCAGTTCGAGTTTTTCAAAGATGCTGCGGATATCGGTGGTGAGAATGTCTTTTGCGGTTTTGCCCGAATAAATGGCCAGCAAAATGGCAACCAATCCCTTGACGATTTGTGCGTCGCTGTCGGCGCGAAATTCGATAAGAGGGGGATCGCTGGTTGTCACATGTGTGACGAGCCATACCTGGCTCACACAACCCTGCACGCGATTGGATTCGGTTTTGTGTTCCTCTTCAAGTGGGGGCAGTTTGCGCCCCAGTTCGATGATGTAGCGATAGCGTTCTTCCCAGTCGCCGAGGATATCGAAGTTTTCTAAGATGCGATCAATGGTGATGGTGGGTGTCATAGGCACAAAAGGTCACAGGGTGAGGCGGGCGGTGAGTTGAAAGTGCGACCCACTTTCCGTGTCCACATTATTTGAGAAGTCGGGCAATGTCGCGGGCAAAATAGGTGAGAATGAGGTCGGCACCGGCGCGTTTGATGCTCAGAAGCATTTCGTCGCGCACGCGGGCTTCATCGAGCCAACCATTGGCGGAGGCAGCTTTGACCATGGCAAATTCTCCACTGACGTTGTAAGCGGCAACGGGCACGCCAAACTGAGTTTTGACGCGGTAGATGATGTCGAGATAGGACAATGCGGGTTTGACCATGACGATGTCGGCCCCTTCCTGAAGATCAAGGGCAACTTCGCGCAGGGCTTCATCGCCATTGGCAGGGTCCATTTGATAAGACCGGCGGTCGCCAAATTGGGGTGCTGATTCGGCGGCTTCGCGAAATGGGCCGTAAAAACCGGAACAGAATTTGGCGGCATAGGCCATGATGGGAATGTGTCCAAAAGCATTTTCATCAAGGGCCTTGCGAATGGCCCCAATGCGGCCATCCATCATATCGGATGGGGCCACCAGGTCGGCACCGGCGCGAACGTGTGACAACGATTCTTTAACGAGCAGATCGACGGTTTTGTCATTGTGCACATCGTTTTCAACAATGACCCCGCAGTGGCCATGGCTGGTGTATTCGCACAGGCACACATCGGTGATGACATAAAGATCGGGCACATTTTTTTTGAGGGCGGCAATGGCGCGTTGAATGATGCCGTGATCGTGATACGCTTCGCTGCCCAGTTCAGCTTTGTGGTCGGGAATGCCAAAAAGGATGACGGCTGGAATGCCCAGATCGACAATTTCTTTGCAGGCTTCGATGAGCACATCGATGGACATCTGGTGGTTGCCGGGCATGGAGCGGATTTCTTTTTTGATGCCATTGCCCGGACAGACAAACAAGGGCATGATGAGGTCATCGACACGCAGGTGGTTTTCGCGTACCATGCGCCGCATCGTTTCGCTGCTTCGCAAACGGCGCATTCGGTTAATTGGAAAGGACATGGGGATACCTTTGGGTCAGGAGTCACGGGGCGTGAGTTGCACCCTTAAAAACAAACTGCTTTTCAGGCCAATTTGGGTTTTGCAACGGTGCCTTCGGGGCCGGTGCGCACTTCGTAACCCTGTTCGGTGAGTTCTTTGCGCAAGCGATCGGCGGTGGCATAGTCTTTGGTTTTGCGAGCTTGATCAATTTGTTTGCACAGCGCCTCAATCTGGGTGTTTGGGTCAGATGCCGGAGCCTGCAGATTGGAGAGGCCAAGCACGCTGTCTATTTTTTGAAAAACGCCCAGGGCTTCTGCCGGATCGTTGGGTTTTTGGCCAATATACGAGTGCACAACCGCCAGGGCGGCGCTGAAGTTGAGGTCGTCTGCCAAAGCTTCGAGAAAGGCGTTGACGGTGGGATTCTCTGTGGTTACATCGGCTGTTTTGTTGCTGGCGGCCTGGGTCATTTGCTGACCAAATTCGGTGATGCGGCGCACCGAATTGGCTGAATCTTGAATGCCTTTTTGCGTGAAATTGGTCTGCGTGCGATAGTGTGTTTTGATGAGTTCAAATCGCAACACAGCCGGGTGTACAGGGCGGCCTGTCATGGCACCCGAAAGCACGTCGCGCACGGTGAAAAAGTTGCCCTTGCTTTTGGACATTTTCTCCCCTTCGACCATTAAATAGCGCGGATGGATCCAGTATTTGGCAAATTGTGCATGCCCAGTAGCACAGCAAGATTGGGCAATTTCGCATTCGTGGTGGGGAAAGATGTTGTCTTCACCGCCGGTGTGAATGTCGATGATGTCACGGCCCAAAAGTTTGGTGGACATGGCCGAACATTCGATGTGCCAGCCGGGATATCCTTCTCCCCACGGTGAGGGCCATTTCATAATGTGTGCCGGATCGGGTTTCCACAAAAAAAAGTCAGCGGGGTGGCGTTTGTGGGCCTGGTGTTCTTGAACAACGCGGCCCCCGGAACCTTCGAGGAGTTGATCGAGAAAGTTGCCGCTGAGGCGGCCGTATTCGGGAAAGGATTGCACGCTGAAATACACCACGCCATCAGATGCGATGTACGCATGGCCTTTGTCGAGCAATTTTTGAATCATGGCCTGCATGGCATCGATATGTTCGGTGGGCCGGGGCATGTTGGCCGGATAGTCAAAGGCGACTTTGATGCCCAGCGCCCGTGCATCTTCAATAAAGGCATCGGTATAATACTGGGCGACCTGATAGGGATCGTCGGGATTGGCTATTGCATTGTTGGGCAGGCTGCCTGTTTTTTTGGCTTCTTTGAGTTTGCGTGCGGCCACGGCCATTTTGTCTTCGCCGGTTGCATCGGCCACGTCGTCATCGGTCATGTGGCCCACATCGGTGATGTTCATGACATGGTGCACATGATAGCCAGCGCATTCGAGAAAGCGGCGCAGCACATCGGAAAAGAGAAAGGATTTGAAATTGCCAATGTGGGCAAAGTCATATACTGTGGGGCCGCAGGTGTACATGGCAACCTGGGGCGGATAGAGCGGTTCAAAAATTTCTTCGCGGTTGGTCAGGGTGTTGTAAAATTTGATTTCCATAATGGGTGTTTAAAGTTGTATGTGTTCCGTTAATTGAGATCCGACAGCGCAATATTGGGTTCGTCGTAAATTTCGATGGGCGGAAAAGGATCGTTGAACGAGGTCCAGTCGGCATTCATTTCTTCGTCGGTGAGCAAACACGCATCCAGTTGGGATATGAGTGTGTCTTGATCCATTTCGATGCCGATAAAGACCAGTTCATTTTTGCGGTCGCCCCATTTTTGATCCCATGTGTCGGTGATATTGGGATAGGCCTCTATTGCCTCTTTGCGCTCGTCTTCGGGCAGATCGACGAGCCAATCTCCGCCGTCTTCAATTTGAACGGAGGCACCGGCCTGGCCGAAAATGACCACCATGTGATTGCGTGTGGCCAACCACAAAAAACCTTTGGATCGAATGACCGATCCGGGCAATTGGTTTTCGATCCATTCATATAACCGCGCCGGGTGAAATGGCCGCAATCGGCGATAGACACAGGATGTGATGCCAAACGTTTCGGCAGTGTGATGATGTTCGTGGTGAAGTTCCAGCGGATCGGTTTCCGATTCGTCAAGTTCGTGCAGCCAGCCAGCCGAAGCAGCCACCTGTTCAAAATCGAACAGATCTGTGTTGAGAATGTCAGACGGATCAATGCGACCGTATTTGGAGCGAATGATTTGGGCACCCGGTTGCAACCGGTGCAAGACAGCTTCGAGGCGGTCTAATTCACTGGCTTCAACCAGATCGCATTTGTTGAGAATCAGCACATTGCAAAATTCGATCTGATCGATTAAAAGATCCACAACTGTGCGATCATCATGAATATCGATGGCCTGTTTGCGGTCAAGCAGGGTTTCGCCAGAAGCAAAATCGAGCCAGAATCGGTGGGCATCAACCACGGTCACCAGACAATCGAGGGTGCAAAGGTTGGTGAGGGCATTGTCGCCTTCTTCGTCGAACATGGCAAAGGTTTGGGCCACTGGCAAGGGGTCGGATATGCCCGTAGATTCGACCAGAATGTAATCAAAGCGCCCTTCTTTGGCCAGTTTGACCATTTCGCGAATGAGGTCTTCACGCAAAGAACAGCACACACACCCGGTGGTCAGTTCAACCAGTTTTTCTTCTGTGCGGGACAATTGGGTTCCGCGTTTGATGAGTTCGGCATCGATATTGACTTCGCTCATATCATTGACAATCACAGCCACGCGCAGACCTTGCCTGTTGTTTAAGACGTGGTTGAGCACTGTGGTTTTACCCGCGCCGAGATACCCTGATAAAACGGTGACGGGAATTTGAGGGGTCATATCGGCATTCTCCATTTTATGTTTTCTATCTTTATGGTTTTATGACAAAAAAATAATAGGGCTATTATGGCTGTTGTGCAGATGTTTTGCGAAGCATGACAAACAGATAAATGCCTATTGTGATGAGGCCCAGGCTGACC
>CAXNEV010000187.1:0-7248 GCA_964200925.1 Candidatus Latescibacterota bacterium
GTGGGGGACGTGGCAATTGGAGGGGGCAAGGTCGAGAGGGATTTTAGGATCAATGTCATTTATGGCAAAAGAAGGGAGTGCAATTGTGATTTGGAAAACCGCCCTGATCTTGTGGGTGATTGTCGGTTTTTGGGGATGTACCCGTCAAACCGAACAACGGGCTGTCGATTTGACGGTACCTGTAACAGTCAAACCAGTTGAAGTGGGAACCATTGAGGATGTGGTATCTACGACGGGCACTTTGCGATCGGTGCGCGTGGCCAATCTGGTCACAGAAATACGGGGAAATTTAAGTTTTTCAGAAATGGCAGGACGGTCATTAAAAAATGGCATCCGGGTTAAAAAAGGTCAAGTTGTTGCGCGTGTTGACAATCCCGAATGGGTGATTGGAGTGCGTTTGGAGTCAAAAAAATTGGCCCGAGATACAGCTCAAAAAACGCTCAAGGAACAGGAGGTATTGTTCAGCAAAGGGCTAACCACGGAAAAAGAAGTCGAAAATGCCCGAAAAGCCTGGCAGGATGCGGTTTCAAGTTATGAAGATGCCGAAATACAGAAGGCCAAAACGGAGATTATGGCACCCATTGATGGGGTTTTGTCAGAAGTGAGTGAGATTACACAGGGCACACTGGTTAATCAAAATGTTGTCATTGGAAAAGTTGTGGATTATTCACAGGTGCTTGTGGATTTGAAAATTCCAAATGCACAGATCGGAAAAATAGCCTTAGGCAAAGAAGTTCGCATCTTTAACTTTGCTTTTCCAGATGTGATTTTTAAAGGTGAAGTTTCGGCCATTGACCCCGTTTTGGACGAAAATACGCGCACATTTTTGGCTATCGGAACCGTTGACAATCCCGATTTGTCATTGCGTCCGGGCATGTTTGTAAAGGCCGATATTGTCAGTGAAACCCATCAGGATGTGGTGTTAATTTCGCGCAAGCTGTTGCAGCGCCGCCGCAATGAGCAGGTGGTTTTTGTCGAAGAAGAAGGCCTGTCTCAACAGCGCGAAGTTAAAACAGGTTTGGAAAATCGTGAACGGGTTGAGATCATTTCAGGGCTTGAGCCGGGTGATCGCATGATTACCAGCAACTATGAAACACTTCGACCCAGAACGCGGGTTCGGATCACCGGGCAGGACAATTAGCTTATGTCTCTTTCAGAATTTTCAACGCGTTATCCCGTGACTGTGAGCATGGCCACTCTGGCCATTATTTTATTGGGCTGGATCTCTTTAAATCGACTGGGAACGGATTTGTTGCCCGATTTGCAAACCCCGGTTATCACGATTGATCTGCGCGCACCAGGAAAATCTCCCCGCGAAATAGAAGAGCGTTATACCCGTCGATTGGAACGCGATGTGAGCACCGTAAGGCGCGTCAAACGGGTCTATTCGGTTACCCGGTCGGGGCAAGTGGTGGTGGTGGCCGAGTTTTCCTGGGATGCCGATATGGATTTTGCCCTGCTGGATGTGCAAAAAAAAGTGGGGGCATATGCTGCCGATGATGAAGTTTCACTATTGGATGTTTCTCGCGAAGACCCTCAGGCTTTGCCGGTTATGCGTTTGGCGATAACAGGAGAAGAGGATCAAAACGATCTGGATGTTCTTTTTGGCAGCATTGAAACGCTGGTGAAACCCAAATTGGAATCTCTTGAAGGAGTGGCTTCTGCCGAAATTGAAGGAGGGGCTGAAAAAGAAATTCAGGTCACTCTGGATCCTTATCGGTTGGAAGCCTTTGGCATTACACCAACTTCCATCGTGGATCGAATTAAAGCAGCAGAAGCCGATATTTCTGGGGGCACTTTAAAAGACGGGCAACAATCTTATCTGGTCAAAGCATTGGGCCGATTGACCGACCTGTCCGACGTGGGTGAGTTGATTGCAGGAGAACGACAAGAGGGGCAACAAGAAGGCTCAACCCGTGTTCCCATCCGAGTTAAAGATGTTGGTCAAATCGGTTTGGCCTATCGCGAACAAGAAACGCAGGTTCGACTCAATGGCCGAGAATGTGTGGGAATTGCCATTTATAAAGAAGCGGGAAGCAACACCGTTACGGTTGTGGAATCTGTGCAAAAAATGATCGAACAGTTGTCAAAAGATTTGCCGGGGCTCACGTTTACAACCGTTGAAAATCAAGGGCGGTATGTACAAAGTGCTGTAGGTGAAGTCACCGATTCAGCCCTTTATGGCGCGTTGTTGGCCATTGGTGTTTTGCTGGTTGCGTTGAGAAGTTTAACCGCCACATTTGTTATTGGCATAGCCATCCCCATTTCGGTTCTGGCTACGTTTACACTCATGTATTTTCAAAATTTAACGTTAAATATCATGACTTTGGGAGGATTGGCCCTGGGAGCGGGCATGCTGGTTGACAATGCCATTGTGGTCATCGAAAATATTTACCGCCACATCGAAAAAGGACAAGATGTGAAGGTTGCTTCGACCATTGGAGCATCTGAAGTCGGGGTGGCCATTTTGGCATCAACCCTGACAACGATATCGGTCTTTTTGCCCATTGTGTATTTACAGGGTTTGGCCGGAGAGTTGTTTAAGGATCAGGCATGGACGGTGGCATTTTCTTTGATGTCTTCCCTAATTGTGGCCATGACAACTGTGCCCATGCTGGCTTCGCGGATTTTTCAGCATGGTGTAAAAACGGATAGGGCGAACACCAAAAATTGGTATTTGCACATACTCACCGGTGTTTTAAACCACAAAATCAGCACAATTTTGGCCACACTCTTGTGTTTGGGTATATCGGGGTATTTGCTTCAAGAAATTGATTCCGAATTTATTCCACATGAAGATCAGGGGTTATTTGAAGTGCAAATTGCCTTGCCTGAAGGCACGCGCTTAGATGTGACCGACCGAATTGGACAACGGGTTGCCGAAATCATTCGTCAGGTAGGGGGAAGTGATATTGCCCATGTCTATGTTCGCTCAGGCATCGATCCGGCCCGCACTGTTAGTGGCAATGATCCCACCGGCCCCAATTGCTGTTCAGCCCTGGTGTTGCTTGCCCAGGAAAGAATGCAATCGCTTTCCGATTTGGTCGATGCCTTAGATCCCCATTTACAGGCCTTGCCAGAAGTTGAGGTGAAATATCATTTGCACAATTCTGCCCTTGAAGGCGTTATGGGATCTCAAGATGCGCCGGTGCAAATTGAAGTTATCGGAGAGAATTTGGATATTTTGCAAAATCTCACCAATCAGTTGCAAACTCAAATTGAATCCCTGCCCGGCATCTATAACGTTCGCACCAGCTTTCAGGGGGGCCAACCCGAAGTGGATTTATCTGTGTACGAAGAGGTTGCCTCTGCTTTTGGACTGACCACGCAAAGCATTTCGCGCACGATAGAACGGCAGTTGTCGGGAGAAATTGCTGGAGAACTGTCAAAAGATCAACGCACACGCGATATTCGCGTCAAATATGAAAATTTGGATTTGCGCGAATTGAGTATGTTGCGCATTGAAGGCAATAATGGAGCGTTGTTAATCCTTCAGGATGTGGCAAATTTAAACATCGTGGAAGGGCCAAGGGAAATTCTGCGAGAAAACCAGCGACGGGTTGGCCGTCTGACAGGGTATTTGATGTCGGGGATATCTCTCAGTGAAGGGGTTGTGCAAATTCGGGCGGCCATTGACCAGGTGGTTGTGCCTTCGGGATACCAAATCACCATTGGCGGAGAAGAGCGCGAGCGGGCCGAATCTTTTGAAAACCTCACCTTTGCCCTCATTTTATCTTTGGTTCTGGTTTATATGGTGATGGCTTCGTTATTTGAATCTCTGTTGCACCCGTTTACAGTGATGTTGTCTTTGCCTCTGGCGGGCATAGGGGTGGTGTTGGCCTTTTGGGCACTGGATCAACCCTTAAGCGTTATGGCCTACATTGGCATTATTATGCTGGGGGGGATTGCTGTCAACAGTGCCATTATTTTGGTGGATCGCATCAACCAGTTGCAAGCTTCGGGAATGGTTTTGAGGCAGGCCATTTTGCACGGTTCAACAGATCGCTTGCGCCCCATCATGATGACCACTGCCACAACAGTTTTGGCCCTATTGCCCATGGCGACGGGTTTTGGAGAAGGAGCCAAGTTGCGCGCGCCAATGGCCATTGCGGTCATTGGCGGATTGGTCTCTTCTACATTGATGACGCTGGTGGTAATACCCTTGATGTATGAAGTGGTTGAAAAATTCAGGAGAAAAAAACAACCATGACTTTGCCCGGTTTGGCAGTCAAACGCCCGATAACCACGGCCATGGTTTTTCTGGGTTTGGGGCTTTTAGGGCTGATATCCCTGTCCCGTTTGCCCGTACAGCTCTTTCCCGAACTCATTTTTCCTGAAGTTTTTGTGTCGCTGACTTTAGCAGGGGCGTCACCCGAGCAGGTCGAACGCGATTTGTTGATCCCTGCCGAAGAAGAAATAGGCAAACTGGATGGTGTGCAACAATTTGAATCCACCGCACGAGCCAATAATGGAAGCATCCGCATTTCTTATGCGCCCAATACCGATATGAAATTTGCCCTGCTGCAATTGCAAAGCCGAATGGCGCGTTTGCAATCTATTCTGCCCGAATTGACCCGGGTGGATATTCAACGGTTTGATTCTTTGGATTTGAGTGCCTCTGTGATGCAGTTAAATGTGCTTGGTGAGGGCGATCTGGATTGGTTGCGCGAATTTTCAGAACAAAAAATCAAACCGGAATTGGAAGCAGTTGACGGGGTTGTGAATGCCCAAATATTAGGGGGCCGTCGCCAAGCCATTGAAGTGATTGTGGATCCGCACATGTTACAGGCACACAACCTGACATTAAGCCAGGTGCGTGCGCGAATCAATGCCACCAATTTGCGTAGACAATATCTTGGGCATGTATATGAGGGGTCTCAATCGTATGCCGTGAGCATAGAAGGTCAATTTCAGGATTTAACTCCCATGCGCGACGTGGTGGTCAATTCAGACATCTCGTTAAGATTGGGCGATATTGCCACAGTTCGATACGGCCTTCAAGAACAGGTGGATCAACAGCGAATGAATGGAAAACCCGCTGTTGGCATTCGCATACAAAAAGACGATGAGGCCAATTTAATCGAAGTGGCACGAGGTGTTGAACAGGCTATTGTGCGTTTGAATCAGGAGTTTAAAGAGGAAGGCATTGAACTGGTGGTCAGCACCAGTCAGGCCCAAATGATGGAAGAAGCGCTTAATACACTCAAACAAGCTGCTGTGGTGGGTGGCTTGCTCGGGCTTTTTGTTCTGTTTTTGTTTTTGCGCAATTTGAAATTTGTCACAGTATTGCTGTTGGCTATTCCCGCCTCTCTATTGATTACGTTTAATTTGATGTTTATGTGGAACCTGAGTATCAATGTGCTCACATTGTGCGGGCTTGCTCTGGCTGTTGGCATGCTCACCGACAATGGCATCGTGGTCATGGAGAATATTTTTAAGCACTATGAACGAGGCAAATCTCCGGCTTTTGCTGCTCAACATGGCACCGAAGAGGTTTCTCGAGCCATTATTGCAGCAACATTAACAACGGTCACTGTTTTTTTGCCCATTGTGTTTATAGAAAGTGATGCTCAGGATATTTTGCGCGAATTGGCCCTGTCAATGGCCTTTCCATTATTGGCTTCGTTATTGGTGGCCCTCACCCTTGTGCCTTCTCTGTGTGCGCGAACCCTTTCAACAACTGGATCCCAACGCCAAAGGTATGGCAAAGGGATGGAAATGTACATCGTGTTGCTAAAAGATAGTTTAAGGCACCGGGTTCGCATTGTTTTGGGCATTGCAAGTGGGTTGTTGATCACCCTGATTTTTTCTCTTTATTTTATGTTGCAACAGGATGTGCGACAGGAAGAAACACGGTTTACTGTCTATATAGATTTGCCTGAAGGGGCAACACTTGAGGCCACAGATAAACTTGTGAAAGAAGTAGAAGGGGCCGTGCAGGGGATAGAAGGGTTGGAACGTTTTATAACCAGTGTGCAGGAAAATCAGGCCAATATACAGGTTATACTAAAAAAAATATCACAACGCCCCAATGCCATTCCTGTTGAACAAATTAAGGATAAACTCGACGATGTTTTTGCTGAAATACAAGGTGCGGTTATTGGATATGAACCCAAAACGGGTATTTCGCGAAACTTTGCCGGGGGTGCAGGAGGGCAACGCAGATCATCGGGCGGGTTCAATTTAACAGGAGGGCAAACAGGGGAACAGGCTGTGGTTCGAGGATATGATTTTACCATTTTAAAAATGATTGCTGATGACCTCACCTTTCGGTTGCAAGAAATGGAAGATATCATTGACCCCAATTCTGTGCGTGCAGACGCCGAGCGTGGTTCACCTGAAATACAGGTATTGCCAGACGAAGTTGCCATGTTTGATCGCAGATTATCTCTTCAAAATGTGCTGACATCCGTCAATGATGCACGCCCCGATGGGTTTCAAACATCGGTGCCATTTTTAACCCGTGAAGGGTTGGAAATCAGCATTCAAGTTCGAACAGTTGACGATCCTGAAAAAAAAACCATGACGGTGGATGAATTTCGGCAAACTCCCATATTATCTGGACCTGGCCGGTTTGTTGTTTTAGATGAGGTGGCTCATGTGCGCACCGATGAAGGAAGGGCAATGATTTTGCGCACCGATCAATCGCGCCGGGCAATGGTGTCTTATCGTTTCACAACACAAGTCATGGATTCACAACCCGCGTTGGAAGAAGCCCGAATTTTGGTGCAAAATGCCATTCGCGATATGGTATTGCCCGAAGGATACAGCATTGAAATTGTTGAAGCAGAAGAAGAGGTCATTTATTATTGGATGATGGGCATTGCAATCGGTTTAATTTTCTTGATTTTGGCTTCTTTGTTTGAATCGTTTTCTGCTCCATTTGTCATCTTATGCACGTTGCCAACAGCTGTGATTGGTTCATGCTGGGCTTTAATGTTTTCGGGAACCGGACTCACCCAACAGGAAGGTCCCATGGCTTTGCTCGGTTTTATTGTGTTGCTGGGCATTGCTGTAAATAACGGTATTATGCTGATTGATGCCATTGAAACACTTAGAAATCAGTACGGTTTTCGTCGTGAACGAGCGGTTCTTGTTGCCGGGCGTACGCGTGTAAGACCCATATTGATGACATCGGCGACAACGTTGCTGGGTATTTTGCCATTGTCTTTAAAATATGGGGGCGATTATGAAATCTGGCCACCTTTTGCAATCACCGTCATTGGGGGGCTAACCCTATCCATGGTT
>CAXNEV010000188.1:0-7234 GCA_964200925.1 Candidatus Latescibacterota bacterium
GGCTGGTTGGGACAAACCGCCAGTATCCAATTTTCAGCTTCACAACCATTATGACCGAAAAAAAACGCATTTTAACGGGCGACCGGCCCACCGGGCGGTTGCATCTGGGCCATTATGTGGGCTCATTAAAAAATCGGGTGCGGTTGCAAGACGACTACGATTGTTATTTTATTATTGCCGACTTGCACATGCTGACAACCAAACCCCAAAAAGAACACATTGAGGCTTTGCGCGACAACATTCACGAGATGGTGCTCGATTATTTATCGGTGGGGATTGATCCTGCCAAATCGACGATCTATTTGCAATCGGTTGTTCACGCCGTGTATGAAATGAATTTGTTTTTTGAAATGCTGGTTACTTTGCCGCGCGTGGCAAGGTTGCCCAGTATCAAAGACATGGCGCGTGCGGCAAATATGGATGATGAGGCCATTCCATTTGGGTTGATTGGGTATCCCATTTTGCAAAGTGCCGATATTTTGATGCCGCGCGCACATCTGGTGCCGGTGGGCAAAGACAACGAAGCCCATGTGGAAGTGACCCGCGAAATTGCCCGGCGATTTAACCATTATTACGGCGAAGTATTTCCCATTCCCGAACCCCTGATTGGCGATGTGCCCTCGCTGGTGGGCACCGATGGGCAGGCCAAGATGAGCAAGAGCCTCGACAATGCCATTTTTTTGTCGGATGATGAAAAGACCGTGCAAAAAAAAGTGCGCAGCATGTTTACCGATCCCAACCGGGTGAGGGCCGATATTCCGGGCAAGGTTGAAGGCAACCCCGTTTTTATCTATCACGATGTGTTTAATCCCAATGTGGAAGAAGTGAGCGATTTTAAGGCGCGTTATCAAAAAGGGGCTGTGGGGGATGTGGAAGTGAAAGACAGACTGGCCCAGGTGATCAATGTGTTTCTCGATCCCATTCGCGAACGCCGAGCGCAAGTTGTCACACAGTCGGGTCTGGTGGAGCAGGTGATTTATGAAGGCACACTGAAAATGCAAGAATTGGCCAGTGAAACCCTGGATATGATGAAAAAGGCCATGGGTTTTGCCGGGGTGTGGAACCGAATTTCTCGCAAAGCCAGAGAGCGGATGAAAAAGCAGGGTGGAACGTTGGAACGTTGAAACGTTAACATCTTGTAACCCATGCGACTCTGGTGGGGTGGAACGTGCAAACGTTTAAACGTGCAAACGCGAAGGGGTTGAAACATGGATGTTTCCAATTTGACCGTACAGAATGATCCCGATACCGGGCCTTACGGTGTGAAAATTGAGTTGTTCGAAGGGCCCCTGGATTTGTTGTTGTTTCTCATTCGCAAAAACGAAATTGATATTTACGACATTCCCATTGCCGATATTACCCGGCAATTTTTGGAATATGTTGAAATTATCCACAGTTTGAATTTGGAACTGGCCGGTGATTTTGTCGTGATGGCAGCTACGTTGATGCGCATTAAGTCGCGCATGCTGTTGCCTGTTGATCCCGATGGAGATGAAGAATTTGAAGACCCTCGCGAAGAACTGGTGCGTCGATTGCTGGAATACCAGCAGTTTAAAGAGGTGGCAAGCTGGTTGGAAGATCGGCAAGAGGAATGTCACGACAGGTATTATCGGGGTGCGGCCGTTGATTTAAATGACCTACACCTCGGAGAAGATGACGGCACGGTTTTTTGTCCGGTGAGCCTGTATGAATTGCTGTCGGCTTTTAAGCGGGCCATGCAAGCGGCGCCAAAGATTGAATTTCACGAGGTAACACGCCCTGAAGTTTCAACAGAAGAGCGGATGGATTATGTTCTTCAGGTGTTGTCACAGCGGCGGCAAATTCCGTTTTTTGACCTGATTTCTGGCGCGTCTCGCATGGTGGTGGTGGTGACATTTATTGCCATTTTGGAACTGATGAAAGAAAGGCGCATTCGCGTTCAGCAAGTCGATGCAGACGGAGAGATCTGGGTGTATGCCCATGAAGGTTTGACGGATGTTGAAGATCATTTTGTGGAAGAAATCGGTGTTTCTGTAGTGGAATGAGAAACACAGGACACACAAACACCGGAGGCAGATGGGGATGGCAAGTGATTACTCGGAACATGTGACCGAAGAGGTGGTTGACAACACAAATTCGGTTTTGGACGAGGCCTCAGATATTGTGCAGGGTGAGGGTTTGACACAAGAAGAACATGCCCGCAATCGGGGTGTGGTTGAGGCATTGCTCGTGGTTGCCGATGTGCCACAGGGGACTTCCAGGTTGGCTTCTGTGTTGGGCCGCCATGTTGGCGCGCGCGAAGTGCGCCAGTATGTGGATGAACTCAACGAAGAATATGCCCAAACGGGCCGCAGTTTTCGCATTACAGAAGTGGCAGGCGGGTTTCAGTTTTTGGTACACCCGGAATTTGCGCCCTGGATTCGGCAGGTCATGAAAGAAAAAGTGCCCCCCCGTTTGTCGGCTGCTTCATTGGAAACACTGGCCATTTTGGCGTTTAAACAACCTTTGACCAAAGCCGAAATAGAGCACATTCGCGGTGTGGCCGTCGATGGGGTCTTGCGCCAATTGATGGAAAAAAGTCTGGTGCGCATTTCCGGGCGATCCGAAGCCATAGGGCGGCCGTTGTTATATGGCACAACGCGCGATTTTTTAAAACATTTTGGTCTGAAAACGCTGTCCGATTTGCCAAAATTGCGCGAGTTAGAAGAATTGCTCAAAGAAGAAGAGCAACGCCTCTCAACAGGTGGCAATAGCCCTCTTGCCGGGGCAGAATTTTCTGAACCTTCAAAAGGAGAACAAGAGGACTATGGCGAAGATTCAGAAGATGAAGACGGCATACAACTACAAAATCGCAAAAATCGGGCATGGTCTGACACCGAATCGGATGATGCCGAATAAGATATGGCACAACAGGAACGTTTGAATCGTTTTTTGGCCCGGGCAGGTGTGGCTTCTCGGCGGGCCAGTGATGACCTGATTTTAGAAGGTCGGGTTGCGGTGAACGGGCAGGTGGTGACACAACTGGGTAGTCGTGTTGATCCAGAAGTGGATGAGGTGCGTTTTGATGGCAAACCCGTTGTGGTTGTAGTCAAAAACACCTATGTGCTGTTAAATAAACCATCAGGATATCTGGTGTCTGCACGAGACCCGCATCACGACCACACGGTATTTGATTTGCTTGAAGGCCTTGATGCGCGGGTTTTTCCCGTTGGGCGATTGGATCTCGACACACAGGGCGTGTTGCTGTTGACCGATGACGGCGATTTGAGCTTTCGCTTGATGCATCCACGTTTTGGTGTAGAAAAGGCCTATCGCGTGCTGGTTCAGGGGCGGCCCGATAAAAAAATTTTGACCTTGCTGCGCAACGGCGTGGAGTTGGACGATGGAAAAACGGCACCTGCGCGCGTGAAAATTGTGCGGTTGGAAGGCCCTTATGAAAATGCCCTGATGGATATGGTTTTGCACGAAGGCCGCAATCGGCAGGTGAAACGGATGTGTTTGACCGTTGGCCACCGGGTGATCTCTTTAACCCGGCTGTCTTTTGCCGGATTAACCGCCGAAGGGTTAGAATTGGGCCACTGGCGTTATTTAACCGGGCCAGAAGTGGGACGGCTCAAACGCCTGGTGGGAATAACCGGGGGAAAATCACAGCTGGTTTGACATTCTTGCAGGTGGTGGCAAAGATCTTATGCGCAAAAAAGGGATTGTGATTGCCATTGATGGGCCTGCCGGGGCAGGCAAGAGCACAACGGCAGGGCTGGTTGCCAAAACACTTGGGTATGTTTATCTCGATACAGGTGCAATGTATCGGGCCGTGGGACTGGCGGCATTGCAAACAGCAGTGCCGTTGGACGATGGGGATGCCATGTCTGCGCTGGCAAAAGGGTTGTTGTTGGACTTAATCATGGTTGAGGGCGCACAGCAGACGCGATTGAATGGCCAGGATGTTTCGCCATTCCTTCGCACACCAGAGGTGTCTTTGGCCGCATCTAATGTGGCGGTTCACCAGGGGGTGCGCGACGTGCTGGTGACCAAACAGCAGGCCATTGGGCGCGAAGGTGGCATTGTTCTGGAGGGCCGAGACACAGGAACGGCGATTTTTCCCGATGCCGAATTGAAGATTTTTCTGGTGGCCGATGTGGAAGAGCGGGCGCGAAGGCGGCAACTGGAAATGAAAGGCCGTGGAGAATGTATGGGTTTGGACTTACTTGTTGCGCAAATTCGAGAACGCGATGAACGCGATGCGATGACACAACGACGGTTTGGTCCGTGGCCACCTTCGGATGCGGTTTTGGTGGATACCACCGGATTGTCGGTGTCTGAACAGGTTTTGCAGGTGGTGGGTTTGGCCCGAACGCGTGGGGCATGAGGCAATCATTCATGACTTTTTATCGGTGCTGGTGGTGGTTGGCTTATGCGGTGGCTTTTTTGCTGCTGCGCGTACGTGTAGAAGGTCGCCAACACATTCCCCTGTATGGGGGCGTGGTGCTGGCCTCTAACCACACTGGTTTGGCCGATCCTGTGATTATTGGTGTTGCGGCGGGGCGTGAACTTTGGTATCTTGCTAAGGCTGAACTCTTTGCAGTGCCTGTGATTGGGTCCTTAATTCAAAAATTGAATGCGATGCCTGTGGATCGAAACCGGGGGGATCGCGGTGCGTTAATGACCTGGGAACAGCAACTCAAAACCGGACGGGCCGTGTTGTTATTTCCCGAGGGCACCCGGAACAAAACAGGGCGTTTTTTTGAACCTAAACCGGGCGTGGGCATGCTGGTATATCGGGCGCAAGTGCCTGTGGTACCGGTGTTTATTTCTGGAACGGTTCATTTTTGGAAAGCGCTGGTCGGCATAGAACGGGTGACGGTGCGGTTTGGATTGCCACTTGTTTTTGACTTTTCCCAGTTGCCAGAGCATCGCAAAAGCGCCTATCAGGCCATCAGCCGTGATGTTATGATTCACATTGCACAATTAAAGCAGCGGCGGCGGGAAGCCGGCACGGTCGCCCCTGCATCCAGCGCGCAACAAACAGCGTGATTAATGGTGTCGGCACAACACAAGAGCGGTTGTTTCGCTTTAACCGAACAGGTTCATTTTTGCTGCACAGTTTTTGGTGTGGCATTGGAGGATGTTTGACGAATGGCAGATCCAAAAGTAATTGATAATACAGCAAATTTAAGTCCGGAAGAAGCTTTGCGCGTGCTTGATGAAAGCGAGTACAGCGAAGACGAATTTAACGAGATGATGGATCTCTATGAAGGCACTTTAGAGACCATTGAACAGGGCGAAATTGTAACAGGCAGGGTATTGGCCATTTCTGATGGCCAGGTGGTGGTCGATATCGGATTCAAGTCTGAAGGCACGATTCCCATTGCCGAATTTGGCGATCCACCAGCCATTGAAGTGGGCGACGAGATTGAAGTGTTTCTCGAAAGCGTTGAAGACCAGGAAGGCCAGGTGGTCTTATCTAAAACCAAAGCCGATTTTATGCGGGTTTGGGATCGCATCAAAGACGCCTATGACAGCAACCAGATTGTTGAAGGCCGCCTGGTGCGCCGCATCAAAGGCGGCATTGTGGTTGATCTGTTTGGGGTAGATGCGTTTTTGCCCGGTTCTCAAATTGATATTAAGCAGGTCAAAAATTTCGATCAGTTTATTGGCGATGTATTTCCCTTCCGCATCATTAAATTGAACAAAAACCGCCGCAATATTGTCGTATCACGCCGCGTGGTTCTGGAAGAGGAACGCGAACGATTGCGCAAGCAGATTCTCGAAACGCTGGAAGTGGGTCAGGTGCGCATGGGCACCGTCAAAAATATCACCGATTTCGGCGCGTTTATCGATCTGGGCGGTCTGGACGGATTGTTGCACATCACCGATATTGCCTGGGGCCGTGTTGGGCATCCTTCTGAAGTGCTGTCGATTGGCGAGGAAGTGCAGGTGAAGGTGCTCAACTACGACGAAGAACGCGAGCGCATTTCGCTGGGTATGAAACAATTGCAAGCCCATCCGTGGGAAAATATCGAAGGCAAATATCCCATGGGCACCAAAGTCATTGGCAAAGTGGTCAGCATTACCGATTACGGGGCCTTTGTGGAATTGGAGCAGGGCGTGGAAGGGCTGGTTCACATTTCGGAGATGTCGTGGACACAGCACATTCGCCATCCCTCTAAACTGGTGACGATTGGCGATCAGGTTGAGGTGATGATTCTCAAAGTTGACAAAGAAGAGCAGAAAATTTCTCTGGGTCTCAAACAGGTTCAGCCCGATCCATGGGATGAGCTGGATGCCAAATATCCTTCGGGCACCCGCATGAAGGGCACGGTGCGCAACTTGACCAACTTTGGTGCTTTTGTCGAAATTGAAGAAGGTATTGATGGGCTGGTTCACATTTCGGATATGTCGTGGACCAAGCGCATTCGCCACCCGAACGAAGTGGTCAAAAAAGGTCAGGAGCTCGATGTGGTGGTGTTGAATATCGACAAAGAACGCCGTCGCATTTCCCTGGGGCACAAACAAACCATTGACAATCCGTGGGCTACCCTGGCTGTAACTTATGCCGTGGGCAATGTCACACACGGCAAGATTTCGCGTTTGCTCGAGCGCGGTGTGGTGGTTGATCTGGATGGTGATGTGGAAGGGTTTGTGCCGGCCTCGCAACTCGGTTTGGAAGAAGTGAAACGAATTGAAGATCACTTTGCCGAAGGGGATCCGGTGCCTTTAAAAGTGGTTGAATTTGATGAAGGACAAAAAAAGATCGTGTTGAGTGTACGAGAGTATTTGCGCGATGCACCCACCGAAGAAGTGGCCGAGTTTGAAGCCGCTCACCAGGCGCGTGAAGGTGCAGGTTCTGCAGAAGTTTCTGAAGGTGCAGGTGAGGCTGATAGTGAAGCAGTCAGTGATGAGGCTGCCAGCGAAGAAAAATCCGAAGCTTAAATAGGATGTTGTTTTTGGGATCTTGCGAAGCGTTGGGGCACATGTCCCCAACGCTTTCGCTGTTTTCGATTGACTATTATGAACACACAAAAGACGGTTTCTTTTTATACGCTTGGATGCAAGTTAAACACCTACGATACTCAGTGGTATTCTGAGCAGTTTGTCGCACAAGGGTACCGCGAAGTGCCTTTTGGCGAGTTGGCTGATGTGACTGTCGTGAATACCTGCACCGTCACCGGACAGGGTGATGCACAGTCGCGCCAGGCGCTTCGCAAGGCGAATCGCATTTCGCCAGATGGGCTGGTGGTGGCGGTGGGCTGTT
>CAXNEV010000189.1:0-7224 GCA_964200925.1 Candidatus Latescibacterota bacterium
GCGCCGTTCGAGAAAATGGCGCAACTGAGCCGGTGCTGTGGGTGAGATTTCCTGTTGTATGGCTTCTATTTTCAGCATGTGTTCAACAATATTTTCTTTTTTTTCAATAGCGCTGAACATCGAGGACAACGCTATTTTTAATTCCTGAACATGGTCTGTGGTCATACCTGCCTCCAGCGAGAAGTGGGGTTCTGGTATGAAAGATAGATGAAGGTTGGCACAACGTCAAGAAAAGGGGGCTACAGGGTGACAACCATTTTGTCATCGGCAATAAAAACGCGATCACCGATAATGGCCCGGGCTTTTGCACATTCCTCTTGAGGATTGGCCAGGATGGCTCTGCCGTGGTGAAAAAATCCGAGGCGGCCAAAAGGCACGTCGGCTTCCATCAGATATGTGCAAATGTCTTCCACTTGGTGATGGCCGGTTTCCATGAGAAACAAATCACAGCCATTGCCAATGAGGGGCACCACTTCGCTGGCATGTTTGACATCGCCCGAAGAAACAAGGCGTTTGGTGCTGGTTTCAATACAAAAAGAAAACGACAACCAGGGATCACCCGGTTCGGGTTCACCCAGATGGCGGTTGTGCAGGGCCGTGACTTTGATGTGCCCATCGGCGAAAATGAGGCCATCGGCATACGTTTGGGCATCGAGATTGAATTCGAGGTTGAGGGTTTTTGCAGGGCCGGTGAGAACGGTTAAGGCCCCATTCCAAATATTGAGATTGGGAATAAAGGCCGGAATGGTTTTGCCTGTAAGGCTTCGCAAGGGGTCTTTGTTGCGGCCATTGAGCTTGCGCATGGTTCCCAAGAGATTAACCAATCCACCCACATGATCGAGGTGGGTGTGGGAAATGAACAGGGCGCGAATGGCCAAAATGTCGATGCCCAGCAGATGGGCGGTGTGTGAACAACCTTCTCCGGCGTCGAACCAATAGACACCGTTGTTGTGTTCGATGACAAAGGAGGTGTGTTTTCGATCGGGCATGGGTTCTGTGCCACTGCACGTGCCCAGAAAAGTCAGTTGCATTTGTAGGATTCCTTCAAGTTCCTGCGTTTATATATAAAGATGTCTGATGGGCAACTGTTGAACTTATTGAATCAAGGTAAATGATTTTATTTGTCTGTTTGCTGGTTCAGCATGGTTTTGATAAAGGGTGGAAGCGCAAAACTGGCGGCGTGAATTTCGGGTGTGTAATAGCGAAGGGGATGGGTTTGAGACAGTTGGATTGCTCGTTGATGGTCGAGGTTTTGCACCGGGTGATGGTTGCCTTTGGAGGCAAGAAGAAAACCCACCATGCCGGTTGCATAGGTTGGAATAAATGCAAAATAGGGATATACGCGATGGGGTAAAAACGCCGATTGCAGGCGGTGAAAGATTTGCGGAAAAGCAGAATCGGACAGGGTTGGGGGTGGAATTTGGGCAACCAGGATGCCCTGGGGTGTCAGGCAATGGCGTATTTGTTTGTAAAATGCGGCAGATGTGAGGGGTTCTGCAGGCCCGTCCTGGCCGGGGGCATCAATGAGAATGAGGTCGCAGGTTTCTTCGGGTGTTTGATTGATGAGGTCGATGCCATTTGCTATTTTTAAGGTGACGCGCGGATCGTTGAATCCCGCGGCCAATTGGGGCAGGTGCTGGTGTGCGGCTTGAACAACGGTTTCGTCGATTTCGGCAACTGTGATGGCTGACAACGAGGGATGCCGGCACAATTCGCGAACCGCGCCACCATCACCACCGCCGATAACCAGCGCCGTTTTGGGATGCGGATGAAGCAGGGCGGGAATATGGGCAATCATTTCGTGATAAACACATTCGTCGCGTTCGGTACACATGACATGGCCGTCGAGAACAAGCATGTTGCCATATCCATAGGTATTGAGAATTTGCACTTTCTGAAAAGGCGATTGACTGTCAAACACCACACCGGCATGCCGCAAAGACAAAGCTATGTTTTCATTTTTTTCTGTAAACCAGAGCTGGTGCAGGATTGGCCCTTTTGGGGATCGCGCAGATGTTTTCCTTTGGAAGAACTGGCCACGGGCCATTTCCTGGGCATCACCCCCTGTTGCTTGAAGGGCTTTTTTGAGATAAACACAGGCCCGCCAGGGGTCGGTGTTTTCACCGCAGGTAAACAGGTCGATGGCTGCAAAACCAAATTCGGGCCAGGTGTGGATAGACAGGTGGCTTTCTTGAATGACCACCACACCTGATACACCCAGCGGTGAAAAGTGATGGAAGGTGGTGTTGATCACCGTTGCACCGGCTTCGCGCGCGGCCTGCACCATGTGCTTTTCAAGGGCAGAAATATCGTTGAGCACATGGCGAGGACAGCCATGCAGTTCGAGGAGCAAATGTTTGCCCAGTGCGTGTGCCATAAGGCTTAAGAGGCCAGCAGGTTTTGAACAAATTCCCGCGCCATTTTGCAGGCATGGGCGGGTTCTCCCCAAGTGATTTTTTCAAGTTCGATGACCAAAATGCCGTTGTAGCCCGCATTTTTGAGAATGCCCAACAGGTCTTTAAAAGGCAAATCGCCCTGCCCAAAAGGCACGGGTGTTTCGCCTTTTTGATCGCGCACATGCACCAGGCCCACGCGGTTTGCAAAGGCTTCGGCAAAAGCTAAAACGTTTTCTCCCACGCTGAGCAGGTGGCCGGTATCGATGAGCACTTTTGCCCGTTCGTTTACGTGGGGCATCACGGCTTTGAAATCAGACAAACCCTGCAGGCGGTTGCCGTGGTGATTGCCAAGGTTGAGTGTGAAATCGGGAAATCTGCCAAGCAAGGTGTTGATGCCCTCGATCAAATCGGCAGTGGCTTCTTCAGTTTGTGCGCCGCCTTTGGTGTTGGCACTTTTTAAGCCCAGTGCTTGAGATAACAACATATCCCATTCAATCTGACGCAAATTGTAAGACAGATTGCGTTCATCCGAATCGGATTTGCGACCGGTGATATTGCGAATGTTTAAACCCGACAGGGCAATTCCTGCCTCTTTGAGGCGGTCTCGAACCAAACGCACAGAAATATCGGGATGAACCGGGCTGCTTTCTGTCCAGGTGCGGAAAAGTTCTATGTGGCTGAAGCCTGCGGTTTTTGCCATTTGCAGGGCTTCGGGCAGCAGGGCTTTGGGGCATGCGGTGGTGCTGAAACTCAGGGTCATTGAGAATCCTTTTTTATTGGATACCTTCATAATAGGTCCAGATGTTGTCGGGAAATTCAAACAGATGGTCTTTGATGTCTTTTCTGGAAAATCGCGTGATGAAAGCCATGCGGATTTCGGTGGCAGAATTTTTGCACCCGGTGTGCATGAGCTGGCCGTGCCAGAAACACGCGGTGCCAGGAGGGCCAGTAATTTCAACGGCCTGGGGCATGGTGAACGTCTGGTTGGCATCGCCCCCTTTAAAACACAGCAGAGCGTGCGTTTTGAAATATTCGGCCGCTTGAATATGCGTGCCCGGCCACACGGTAAACCCGCCGCCTTTGTGAACGACGTTGTTGAGATAAAATGTTACGCCCACATGAAACCGGCCAACCGTGCCTTCAGGGACTCCGTTGGTGGGTGTGTAATAACCGTCGAGATGGCCATGTTTTGGCAATTCCCAATCTGTTTCTCCGGTTGGAAATCGAAAGTGCGGGCCGGGGTTGGTGCTGTTGGTTAGCGTGTTTTTGCCCACCAGTTCTTCAACCATGTCAAAAACAGGCGTTTCATACAGCGTGGCGCGAATGGCCGGGTCTTTGCCAATGGGCGGAAAACCGGGGCCCGCGTTGATCCACGATTGGGGGTTGGCGCGGTCACAATTCATGTGTGCCCACACGACATCAAGGGCATTGGCGAGTTGTTGTTCTGAAATCAAATTGTGTTTGACGAGGTATCCATTTGTTTTAAAAAAGGATTTGTCTTCCGGGGTTAAATGGGTCATGAATGCAGGCTCTTTTGAAAATGGGGTAAAAAATGTGATAATCATGGGTGCATGGCAATGCTGACGGTTTGGCTGATTATTTAAAAACCACAAGTTTCCGTTTATTCCGTATAGAGAACGATGTTGTCTTCTTCTTTCTCAACGCGATAAGTGCGTATGCGCAAATGTGAATCGGTGATGGACTGGCCGGTTTTTAAGTCGAATTCCCACTGATGCCAGGGGCATTTGATGATTTCGTTTTCCTGGTGGTGGTCAATGTTTGTGCCCCCTTTTGACACAACAAGGGGGCGGATGCGGCCTTTGCACAAAGGGCCCGTGCGGTGCGGGCAAACATTGCGAATGGCATACAATGCCCCGTCGATGTTAAACAGACCAATTTCCCGATTGGCCACTGAAACAATTTTGCGCGTCCCTGTTGGCAATTCCCCAATGCTGGTTACGATGTGTTTGGGCATTATTCAAATCCGTAGAGTTCAACGGCATTGCCTCCCATGATGCGGTCGCGCAAAATGGGATCAATACCGGTGAGAAAGTTGCTGGGTTCGTCCCAATCCCAATGGGGATAATCGCTGGCAAATAACAAGGTGTCTTCGGCATGCAGCCATTCCAGATAGGTGGGCATGTCTTTTGCGCCGCCAGGCAGGTCGGGCAGGGGTTGGGAACTCAAGCGGATATGCTGGCGAATGTATTCACTGGGCAGGCGTTTAACCCAGGGGGTATAATCGCGCAGGGCACGCCAGTCGGCGTCGAGGTGCCACATGAGGCCGGGCAACCAGAACGTGCATTGTTCAACAAAAATGAAGTGAAAGGATTTGTATTTTTCAAAAACGCCTTCAACAATCAAGCTGGTCACATGGGCCATGGCGATTTGAGGCCGGGCCAGGCGCATTTCAAGGTAATAAGTGGGATACCCGGCTGCTGTTGGCGGCCCAGCAATGCCCATGCCTTCACTGCCAAAATGGACCGATACGGGCAGATTGTGCCGTGCACACGCTTCGTAAATGGGGTGATAAAAGCGGTTGCCAAATGGAAACCGCGCACCGGCTGGCATCATCACCTGCACAAATTGGGGATCGGGGCCAAGCCGGTCGATTTCTTCAACAGCCAGTTGTGGATCGGTTGGGGCAATATGAATGGAGGCTCGAAATCGCGGATCGGCTTTAAGCCAGGAATCGCGCGTCCAGTCGTTAAATGCCCGGCAATAGGCCATCGCATAATCGGGGTTGGGATGCACGGCTGCCCCATAAGGGCCACCGGTGAGAACGGCATAATCGATGCCATAAACATCGAGGTGTTTTTTGATGCAAACCTCGGGTTGGTGCGACGGGTTTGCTTTTGGGTCTTCCCACAAGTCGTGACGTGCGCCATTTCCCGGCATATTGGTATAACCGAGTTTGGGCATCATGGGGCCAAAATCCTGAATGTATTCAACAAAGTGTCGCGGCAGATAAGGGTATAACACCTCTGTTTTTTCTGGCGAGTGGTGAACATCACAATCGACAATGGTGGCTTTTTTGTGTGTATTTGATTTGCCGTTGGTTTGGGCAACGGGTGTTGTGACAGACATGCTTGCCTCCTTGAATGATGCAGGAGAGAATAAAACGGGCAGATGCGATTGTCAAGTTGAACGGTAGGCGCTGATTAAGTTCGAGATTGAAATAACCTGAGCTTTCGGGAGAAGAAAAAAGCATCTTCACGGCAGCTGATCCAATTATTTCGCAATCATTCCTCATTGTTTTTTGTAGGCAAGCAAAAGAAGGCCGAGTTCTTGTTCCAGGGCTGCAACGAGATCGAGTTGTTCGGCTGTCAGTTGGGCATAGGGCAATTGGGGTTCGAGGGCAACAATATAGGTACCGAGTTCTTTTTCAAGGGCTTGAACTTTGGATAGGGCTTCGGGTTTGAGTTTGGCTATTTTTATCTCTGGCATTGTTAACTCCTTCGGGTGAAAGGGTTTACGTTTTCGGAATCAGTTTGATTTCGAATACCTTCGGCCACCATTTGCCCGTGACAAACAACCGTTTGGTTGAAGCATCATAGGCAATGCCATTGAGCACATCGACGCGGTTCAACCGATCTTCGGGTAACAAAATGCCCGACAGATCGATCCATGCGGTAACTTTACCGGTTTTGGGATTGATTCGGGCAATTCGGTCGGTTTGCCAGATGTTGGCGTAAATTTCGCCATCGATGTATTCCAGTTCATTGAGGTTGCGCACAGGACCGGCATCGCCAGTAACTTCGATACGGCCTGTTTCGGCAAATGTATCGGGATCGCGAAAATAAAGGGTGGATGTGCCGTCGCTCATGATGAGTTGTTTGCCGTCGTGTGTCAAGCCCCAACCTTCCGTGGAATACGAAAACTGTTTGATGGGGTCGAGGGTGTTTTTGTCATAGACAAAACAGGTGCCAGACTGCCATGTGAGCTGATAAATTTTGTTGTTAAAAATGGCAATGCCTTCTCCAAAGTAATTTGACGGGATGCTGCGTTTGGCTATCACTTGGCCAGTGTTGAGATCGACCTTGCGAACGGTTGAGGCACCATTGAGCCCTGTGCCTTCATAGAGAATGCTGTCTGCATAAACGAGGCCCTGTGTGAATGCGGTTGGGTCATGGAGATAGGTGTTGATGACATGATAGGTGTAAACTGGCGTGGGTTTAGCTGGTTCGGGTGCGGAAGGGGGTTGGGTTTCATTATTGCCCGATGGCAGACCTGGCACGGGTTCGGGCACATAACTGCAAGCGGAGAACAACAGCGTAAATAAAAGGAGGCGGATTGTCATGGTGTGTTCCGTACAAAAGCACTGCGGTTCATAACGAAATTTCTTTGACTTGGCAATTTTCTGGTACCTTATCCAGGATCATCATAAAAAAGGCATCTCGAAGATTTTTCTCTCATACTTTGGGTATTTTTCCCTGAGTCATCACTTCTGGATGCTCAAGAATTTTGCCCAACCAGAATTTATCCCCTTTCCAATATACCCTATTCATTTTTGTTTTTATCGTTGTCTCCATTGAAATTCATTGACCCGCAATTTGATCCATGATAATATACGGCCTTGATGGATTTGACTCAAGACATTGGTTACCAGTAGATTTGGCATGGAGGAAATAATTTATGGCGGCAGAAAAAATGGATTTGCTGTTAAAAGGCGGGCGGGTGATAGACCCTGCAAACAAAGTGGATGGAAAATTTGATGTGGGTATTCAAGGCGGAAAAATCGCAAAGGTTGCCCCGGAGATTCCCAAAAGTGAGGCCAAACATTGTATTGATTTGTCGGGTTTGCTGGTCACACCGGGGTTGATTGATA
>CAXNEV010000190.1:0-7211 GCA_964200925.1 Candidatus Latescibacterota bacterium
CGGCTCGTGTGCAAAGCAGTTATGGTGGTGCACCTGTGTTTTGCAGCAATGGACAGGTAGGTGGGATGGTTTGGCGATATGAAGATCCCTTTCAGGGCATCATTGGAACGAATCATTTTATGCCCTCTTTTTTAGGGTTTGGTGGGTTGCCCACTTCGGTATTTGTGATTCCCATCAATCGCGCAATGATCATAGCCAATAAACTTGTGGCCAATGGCGCAATGGTTTATGGGTGGTTGGGGGTAGAAGTGGTGGTGAAAGGCAACAATATGGTGGTTCAGGATGTGGCCTTAAATAGCCCGGCAAAACTTGGAGGTCTCAAAGCTGGCGATATTATGTTGGCTTTGGGGGATCAAAAAATTGCAGGCCCGCACCATTTAAAACACATGGTGATGGAAAATGCTCCAGGTACGCAAATAACCGTGAGCATTCGGCGAAATGGGCATCTGGAAACATGTCTGGTAACGCTTGGAACATTGCCTCCTCAACCTGTTCAAATGGCATCTCAACCCGTACCTGATTTTGCACCCAAAGATGCAGAAATTTATCAGCAGATTAACCAGTTGCAACAGGAAATGGGGCGTTTGTTGCAAATTTTGAATCGTTGATAATTATTTTTTATATGTTTTGTGAAGCGCTGATCCGAGTAGGATCAGCGCTTTTTGTTTTTTGGGACAATACGGGTTATCAGCGGTTTACCTGAAGTTCATCTTTTGGAAACATTTTGCGAAGTTCTGTTTGTAAGACAGGGATGTGGACAATTGTGGATAGGGTGATCAAATGCAGATGGCTTGACAGATGAGCCGTCTTTGAACAAAACATATAAAAAATAGTATCCATATCCCATGTCAGATTTGGTTATACTTTTTTAATCTGAGTGTCATCAACTTTTCATTTGATGGAAATCCCGATGAAACATCCGTCCGGTATATTTGTAACTATGATACGAGAGCCATTTTTTAAATATGCAGGCCGGTTTTGCATTTGTGGAAGCCGGTTTTACACGGGCCAAAAATGTTGTCAATCGCACAGGTGAAACAGGTGAAACAGGTGAAACAGGTGATGTGGCACTTTAAAATTGGGAGGTTGAGCAAGAGCCGGAACAAGTCCCCGGTTTTAACGTGATGTGGCAAAAGAAATCAGCTTTGAAATATAGCAGAACACAGATAAATAAATGATTTCATGTTTAACCATAAAGATGCGCGTTACGCCACAGCGATCGTTTCAAGTTGCATCTTTTCTACTCACACAATATTCCTGCAGGAGGAAAAAATGAAATTTTTTTTGGGGTTGTTGGTTGGGTTAATGATCGTGGGAACAGTCCACGCGCAAACAAGTGTGAATGCTTCAATAGGAGGGTTTTCTGGGTATATCTGGCGTGGGGGTATCTTAGGTGCCGACAACAAAGCTTTGCTTCAGCCAAGTGTGACGCTGGGTTTTGGCGACAGCGGTTTGTCTTTTAATGTGTGGGGATCGTTTTTTGTTCAAAGCCGCACAGCTACTAAAGGAGCTGATGAACTCGATTTCACACTGGATTATACCAAAACACTCAGTGAAGAAAGTGGGATGAGCGTTTCGATTGGATATGTTCAATATACGTTTCCCAGTCTGGATACAAAAGTTACGGGATTAGATAAGCATACTGAAGAACCATATATCGGAATTTCTTTGGCTAATCCCGTTTCTCCTTCCGTGAAATTTTATTATGACTTCAACAACGCAGATGGTTGGTATCTGGTGGCTTCGGGCAGTTATGCCATTCCGATAGGTGAAGGTGAAGATGCCCCAGCATTGAACATTGGTGTAAGCGCCGCTGCAAGTAGTTATGTGGGCAAAACAGGGTTTAACGATGTGACTGCAACGGCATCTGTTGGTTTGACTGCCGGTCGATTTACAATTTCACCCATGGCTGGGTTTTCGTATGCCGACAGCAAAATCAACATCGACAAAAGTTCGTTCTGGGGCGGTGTTACCATTGGTATTCCATTGGGGGGTGAATAAACCTACCCCTGCCCCGTTCTTGAAAAAAAACGGGAAAAGATAGGTATGCTGGTTTCAACCAGGCAGAAGATGAAAAAGTTTTGCATTGATCCGGAATGGCGTTTTTGATTTGCTTCGTGCATATCAAATGTCGCCGGATATTGGCGGGAAGGCTTCGGTCTTCCCGCTTTTTTATGTACTACAGAATGGTTTGAAGATGGCCCAAAATGAGGGCAATGGCCGTGCGGTTGTCGTTTTCACCTGGTATTATGAGATGGGCATATTTGCGAGAGGGTTCTACAAAAGCATCGTGCATGGGCCGAACCGTGGTGAGATACTGGTGATCGACAGATTCGGGGGTGCGGCCGCGCTGGGTTATATCGCGCAAGAATCGCCGAGACAGACGCACATCGGGAGCGGTATCGACAAAAATGCGCAGGTCAAATTGGCTGCACAGATCGGCATGTGAAAAAACGAGAATGCCTTCGACAATCACAATGGGGCGCGGAGAAATGACGACCGTTTCTAATTTTCGGGTATGGGTATGAAAGTCATAGGCCGGCATGGGGATTGACTCCCCTTTTTTAAGTGCTTCGAGGTGTTGGATCAACAGGGTTGTTTCAAGGGCATCGGGGTGGTCGAAATTGGTTTGGACGCGTTCTGAAACCGACAGATGCGAGAGATTTTTGTAATAGGCGTCGTGTGAAATAAGCACAGCATGGGCTGGGCCAAGATGATGGATCAGTGCCTGGGCCAATGTGGTTTTTCCAGAACCTGTGCCTCCTGCAATGCCGAGGATATAGGGCTTGTTCATGCTGTGGAATTCCCTTATTTTGGGGTGTGTTTTTTTTACGAGTGACGCATATGACGGGGGTGGATTTTTTGGTTGTTGGGTAAAAAGGAGTTTGTGATGCACATTGTTGAGACCGATCTGGAGATTCAACGCGAACCGTTTGCCCGGCCTTTTGGGTTTAAGGGTGCGGCCTTTCATGAAAAGTGGAATATGGTGGTGCGCGTTACAGATACCAATGGGCATGAAGCTTTTGGCTTGGGTGGCCTTGCGGTTTTGTGGTCTGATGCTTCAGTATTTTCGGCACATACGGAAGTGGGCGGCAATGTGTTGCAGGCCGCTTTGCTGGAATATGCGTTGCAACGTGCCAAATCTGTGGCATTTGGCACCCCGCTGGAATTGTTTGATGCCCTTGTTGATGATGTGTTTGACTATGGCAAAAAAATCACAAATCAGCCCCACTTGCGGCGCACATTTGCCCTGATCGCGCTTGTGGCGATAGATCAGGCGGCGTGGTTTTTGTGTGCAAAACAAAAGGGGTGGACAGCTTTTGACGATTTGATTCCCGCTGTTTATCGGCCCTTTTTATCACATCGACAAACCCGTGTGGCCGTTGTGCCAGCTGTGGGTTATACGTTGCCGATGGATGAATTGCGCGGGTTGCTGGATGCGGGTGTGTATGTGCTTAAAATTAAAATTGGGCATCCGGGCAATGAAGCCGAAATGGTTAAAAAAGATATGGCATGGTTGTCGCACATTCACGAATTGGCAATGACTTATGATACAGAAATGACCGATTCGGGCCAAGTGTTGTATTATCTGGATGCCAATGGGCGCTATGGCAAAAAGGAGAGTATGGCCCGTTTGCTGGCGCATGTGGAAAAGGAAGGATTTCTGGATCGCATTGTGTTGATTGAAGAGCCTTTTCAACACCCCGAAGACACAGATGTGTTGGGGTTGCCTGCGCGGTTTGCCGGTGATGAAAGCATTGAAACGGTGGCCGATGTCAAAACGCGGGTGTCGCAGGGTTATGGGGCGATGGCGATCAAACCAGCGGGCAAAACGATGTCACTGGCTTTTCGGATGGTTGAGGCGGCGTCTCAAGCGGGTGTGCCGTGTTTTGTGGCCGACAATGCCTGTGTGCCCACACTGGTGGAGTGGAACAAAAATGTGGCGGCGCGTTTGCCCGTTTTTCCGGGTGTGAAAGGCGGGTTGATGGAGTCGAACGGGCCAGAAAATTATGGAACGTGGGACAAATTGCTGTCAGAATTTCCAACCCCCCATGCGTCCTGGTTGCGGCCACAGGGCGGGGCTTTTGCGCTGGATGAAATGTATTACAAACACAGCGGGGGGATTTTTGAACAGCCGAAAAGTTATACGCGATTGTTGCGAAACACACGAGGTTAAAACCCTGTATTACACGTTGTTCTAAATCATGTTTGTGAGCAGGGTTTTGTAATTGCGCAAAATATGAAATGTGATGCGATTGGCGTCGTGAAACCGGATGGCTCCCCGGTAGGCGGTGCGCACAATGTAGATGATGTTGTTGGTGTCGAACTGCCAATCGACATATTGAAAACCCGTGAGGCGAATGGAGTCTTCGGATGACAAACCCGTGTCGTCTTCAAGCAGGCATTTGACAAATTGCCAGGTGTGCAGGTCTTTGGAAACAAAAAGCGATAACACATTGCGTTGAGACGGTGTTTGCGGGTTTGTGTTGTTGTTGACAAAAGAAAGGTAGAGGCCCGTTTCGGGATCGCGGCGGATGGTGAATTTGGTCATGCCGCCGGGAAAATCGATGAATCCGGTTTTGGGATCAAAGGCAATGCACTGGCCGTTGTTGTGAACGGTGACGATGGCGGCTTTGTCAACGTGGGGGGCAGAATTAAAACGCAGGATGTTGACGAGTTCTCCGTCGGGTGTGACCACAACATTGCCTTCGAGCCAACCGGGGCGTGTGGCATCTTTCATGGATTCGGGTAAACAGGCAGGATCAAAGGACAGTTTGTTGCTGATGGTCCAGTTTGATGCATCAAGAAGGTCGGCTGTTTCGGGGGCTGATATCACACAGGATTGAAAACCTGTGCCCCACACACAGGGCGTGCAGTCTTCAAAGGCGCGATAGATGCGGCCGTTGTGTGTGATGACAGGCATGGGCGCACAGTGATAGTTGGGAGGCTCGTGATAGGGGCCACCGCGAAAAAGCAACCCGGTTTTTTCATTGGCAGGGTGTGTCCAGGTAAAACCGCCATCATCACTTTTTCGAATGACAATGGAACCGTATTGTTGGCTGCACCCGAGCAGATAAATACTATTTTGGTGATAAAAAAGGCCGCTCCAGAAGGCATTCATGATGTGGGTGATAGTGTGCCAGGTCTGGCCATTGTCTTCAGAGCGGTACACACTGGTCAAACCTTCTTCACCTTCGTGGTTTTTTGGACAGCCTTTGCCAAAGTAGTCATGAGTAGCCAGCAACATCCCATCGGACAAACGGAGGATGCTGGGGCTGCCGAGATAGGTTCTGGTGTGTTCGGGCTGGTATTTGATCTGGGAGTCGATCATGGGGGTGTCCTTTAACCAAAACGACACGTTGAAACGTGTGAACGCACCAACGTGCTAACGTGTCGCTGTGGCCTGCCACAGGATAAGCGCATTGGCGATGGTTTCGGCCATTTCGCGCACATCGGCCCCATGAGATTCAATGCTGTCGGGCACGGCCTGCAAAAATGTGCGGATGGTGCCGGCATGTTCACAAACATAACGATCGCCATAAACATTGTGTTCGGGCATGCGGGGGTCAATGAGCACCTTGCGGTTGTCGAGAGGAGCGGCATGATAGTTGTCGAAGATGGCCTGTTCGATGATTTCAGCTTTTGATTGCAGGTAATCGGGCATAGAGGCTTTGTCGTGCATGCCGATGCTGCGGGTAAATCCATCGCGGGTGAAGTGGGCGTGGACTTCGATGGAAGCGTCGGGTTTTTTGTCTAACAGATAATGCCACAGCGTTTCGGTTTCACGAGCCGCGCTTTTGCCTTCAACAAGGTGGTTGATGCCAAATTTGGGCACTTCGCCCTGGGCATTGGTGACACTGCGACCTGCATGTAATCCATCGGGATTGGTGATGGGCAACAGGCAAAATTGAACGTGGTTGAGCAGGTTTTGAGCGCGTGTGGTGGAAATGGTGAGAGAGTGGGCCAAATGCATGATGCCCCACGAAACGGGTTCACACGATTGCATGGTGGCATCCACGAGCAGTTTGAGCTTTTGCGGTGGGGTCTCAAGGGCTGGAATGGGGCGACCTTGCGCGGTGGTGCCGATTTCGCGATAGGTCCAGATGGTTGGAAATCGCTGGGCCAAACGCCGAGCTTTTTCACAGATGGTATCGGGGTCTTCATAGGGTGCCGAGGCAATTCGAACGGTTTCGTTGGGATGAAGCCGAACGGCCATGTCGATGTGTTTGCGTTCGCAAAAATTTATGTCTTCGGGCGACACCCAGAACCAGTCGCCATTGTCGCGGCGCATCCACCAGGGCGGATACATGTAATTTGCCCCTTTGGGGCTTAAGAGGAAACGCAGCGTGATCTGTTTGGCTGCATCTGACGCATTTTTTACGCGTATGTAGGCCATGTATTCTTTGGGCACGCCTGCGCCGTTGAACAATTCATTGAGCAGATCTTGAAACCATTGTGGAATGTCTTCGGGCTGATAGGCAATTTCATATATACCCGAAGGCAACAGATGCACAGCGCCAGCACTGCCACAGGGAAAATCGCTGTCGATGGTGATTTGACTGTTTGAATCTGAAAATGTCATGGGGTCAATTTCCATGTCAGGGCGGTATAAACACTGCGTTGGATTTCGGTGGGTTTGGTGCTGACCAGTGTGGCTTCAAATTCGCGGTGATGGGCATGCAATAAATTTTGTCCGGTCAGAGTCATTTCAAATTGCGGATGAAAATGCCAACCCAGGTTCAGGTCGAGTTCGAGATAACGTTTGGTTTTGCTGGTTGGCAGTTGATCGACATATCGCAATATGCCGTCTATGTGCCACTGGAAAGAGGGCGAAAATGCAGCCCATGCAAAAAGTTGATGTTTGGGGTTGTTGCGATTGTCGCCAGAAAGCAAGTCTTCGCTGCCGGGAGGCAACAGATTGGGATCGGTATTTTGTAGAATGCTGGATTTCACATCCATTTGCAAAAAAGTATAACCTGTGCGCATGCGCAACAAAGATGTGGGTTGCCAATCGGTAGACCATTCAAACCCACGCGTTTTTACACCAAGCGTGTTGGCGGCATAGGCGGGCAGTACCAGGTGCAAGGGCGCAGGGTCTGCGACAAGCGAAGGGGTGCCCAGTCGCCCGGATCGGAGCCCTTTGTAATGATTAAAAAAAATGACCAGATCAATCAACAGGTCATTTGCAGGATGCAGTCGGTAGCCAAATT
>CAXNEV010000191.1:0-7103 GCA_964200925.1 Candidatus Latescibacterota bacterium
TTCCAATAAAAATGGGCAAAAAGATTGTCGAGCAAAACAACGCTACATCCCATAATCGGGTAAAACAGCGTGCCGGGCAATTGGCTGAGCGCAGTCATAATGATGGCCAGTGCAACAGCATTGTAAAGACCAATAAAAATGCCCAGATAAATAGCCGGTTTTTGAGGGCGGTGTTTTCGAACAATAATAACCATGCTGCCTATCGTGCCTGCCGTTGCGCCAGTGATCATGAGAACATGCAAAAAAACAGCGTCAAGACCATTGTAGTGAACCGAGCGCAAACAGGTGTGGCTCACACCTTGCCACAGACAAACAATGGCAAGCAGGCCAAAAATCTGAAGGCCCGTATGGCGAGTGGAAGTGTTTTTTCCACCTGTCATCAGAACAAGGGCAAACAGGGCCAACACCAGCCCGCCAAATTGGGTCCACGACATCGATTCGTCCCACACCCAAACGCCTAAAACAACGGGAACCACAATGGACAGGCGAAAAGCCGTCAAAACGGAACCCACAGGAGCAACGGTAAGCATGTGGTTCATAAGCAACATTGAACTGATAAAAACCAGACCTGTGACAACACCCGTGATGGAGGCAGCAGCGGGCACAGGCGGGGATCCGGCAAATATAAGGTACAGGCCAATGGAAATCGTCACCGTGATGTAATTGGCAGAAACAACAACGGGTGCATAATACCCACGTCGTTGGGCCAATTTGAAAAGCTGAACAAATCCGAAATCGAGAACGATAGAGAAAAAAAGCCAGATCATTTACATCACCAGGATAATGGCAAAAACAGCAAGGCCCACACCCGCCATCGCTGGCCGGGCCAGGTGCTCTTTCCAGTAAAAATGGGCAAACAGATTATCGAGCAAAACGACACTGCATCCAACAACGGGAAAATAAATCGTGCCCGGAAACATGCTCAGGGCCGTCAGCGTAATGGAGAGGGCTATGGCGTTGTAAAGCCCAATGCCGATGCCAACCTGTACATCTTTTTTCTGAATGGGTTTTCGGCGCATCAAAACAAAAATACTGCCCAACAGGCCAGCGGTCGTACCAATAAACATCAACACATTCAAACGCTGTGCGTCCAATCCGGCATAATGCACCCACCGCATACAGGTCATCGCAATGCCCTGTATCAAAAAAACGATGAGAATCACAATAAAAATTTTTGTGCCGTGTTTGTGCTGGGCGTTCGGCGAATGTTGCGTCATTAAAACCAGTGCAATAATGGCCAGTGCAATGCCCACCAGTTGCAGGAAACTGATGGGTTCGCTCCAGATCCAGACACCCAGTGCAACGGGTAACAACATGGACAGGCGAAAAGCCGTTACAACAGGCGACACCCCGGCAAGGGTGAGGGCGTGTGTCATCATGAGCATGGCTGAGATAAAAGTGATGCCAATGGATATGCCAACTTTTAAAATATTGGCATCAACTGCCCAGTGACCCGTCATAACCAGATAAGTGCCAAGCGCCAATGAAAGCGTAATGTAATTGGCCGTCACAACAACCGGCGCATACTCACCGCGCCGTTGTGACCCTTTGAAAAGTTGCACAAAACCAAAGCTGAACAGAGTGGCGATAAAGAGCCAGTACATACCATTTGATATCGAAATAAGATGAGTGAAGAGTGATGGACAAGCGGATACAAGATACACATTGTCCAGATGCATGCCAATGAAAAAGCCGATCCTGAAGATCGGCTTTTTCATTAAACAATGGTTTGCCTCTTCTCTCCCTTCCTCGCAGGAAGGGGGTTGGGGGGTAGGTCTCTACCAATCTGCCACACTGCCATCCGATTCGTAATAAAATTCCCCGCCGAGTTCTTCTTCATAAAGATTGATGTTTTGTTCGGCTTCTTCGGGAATGAGGTCAAAACCCAAACCCGATCGTGTGGGCAATTCAATATGCCCGTCTTTAACCTGCCATGGTTCCTTTAAAAGACCTTCGCCAAGACCCGCATCCACCTGTTCCTGGATCAGAAAATTGGGCACCGCGGCATCCACCTGCATACAGGCAGAAAAGGCCACCGGGCCAATGGCACAGTGGGGCATAACGTGTATGTAATAGACCTCAGCCATGTTGGCAATGCGCTTGAGTTCGGAAATGCCACCTGCATGTGACCCATCGGGCTGGATGTAGGCCACGGCGTTTTTTTCAAAAATGGTTCGAAATTCCCATCGCGAAAGCAAACGCTCCCCTGTGGCAATGGGAAAAGGCACATGATCGGAGACGTGTTTGAGGGCATCGACATTTTCTTGCGGCACGGGTTCTTCCACAAACATCGGGCGCATGCCTTTGAGTTCATGACAAACTTCAACGGCAAGGGCAGGCGTCATTTTGCCGTGAAAATCAAAACAGATTTCGCAATCGTCGCCCACCCACTCGCGCATCGTGTAAGCACATGTAACAAAGCGGTCAATGGTCGCGGGAGGTTCGTGGGCGCGCCACTTACCACCCGGGCCAGATTTAAAAGCTTTATAACCGCCTTTTTTTTGAAGCATATCCAGACGCGCGCGGGAGGATTCGAGGGCTTGTTCTGACATATCGCGAATGCCCCAGTGGGCATACACCCGAATGCGGTCTCGCACAGGCCCACCAAGCAATTGATAGGTCGGCACGCCAAAGTGTTTGCCCGCAATATCCCACAGAGCCTGATCGATGCCAGATAGAGCCGTCATCAGCACATTGCCGCCGCGAAAAAAAGCCGAACGATAAACGTGTTGCCAGTGGTGTTCTATCCGCAAGGGATCTTTGCCAATCAGGTAGTCAGCCAGTTCTGCCACAGCTCCCCACGTGCTTCGCGGTTTGCCTTCCAATGTGGTTTCACCCCAGCCAACAAGGCCGTTGTCGGTGGTAATTTTGATGAGGCGCATGCGCTTACGCGGATAAAACTGCTCAATTTTTGCGATTTTCATAACGCGATTCCTTTTTCAGGCATTGATGATGTCCAAATTTTGGTTCAGAATATAAGCCCGTTTGGCCTTCAATTTGATGGTGATGCGTTTGTCGCCATATCGCACAGTGTGGTTGCCATTTTGTGTGGGATAAATGATAACCTGTTGCAACCGCCCTTTTTGCCATGTGATATCGAGTTCAATACCGCCGCGGGCACGCAACCCTTCAACCATTCCAGAAGGCCAGGCCGATGGAAGTGCGGGAAGCAGGTGGATTTCGCCGGTGTGATTTTGCAACAGCATTTCGGCGATGCCCGCAGTTGCGCCAAAGTTGCCGTCAATTTGAAACGGCGGATGGGCATCAAAAAAATTGGGATAAGTGCCGCCCCCGCCGCGTGTGCTGGTCTGGGTGCCGTCAACCAGTTTGAGCTGGCGACAAAGCATCTGCAAAGCGTGGTCGCCATGTCGAAAACGCGCATAAAAATTGATCTTCCAGCCCATCGACCAGCCCGTGCCTTCGTCGCCGCGAAAAGACAGAGATTTTTGGGCGGCTTCAAAAAGTTCAGGCGTGCCTTCGGCAGTGATTTCACAACCGGGGTGCAATCCCCACAAATGCGAAACATGGCGGTGTTTGTTTTCGGGATCATCCACATCTTCAAGCCATTCTTGCAACTGGCCCATGCGCCCGATCTGATTGGGTGTTATGCGTTTTTTTAGGGCAAGCAGGCATTTGCGAAATGCAGTATCCACACGCAAGACGCGGCTTGCTGCAATGCAATTTGAAAAAAGATCGCGAATGATCTGGTGATCCATCGCGGGGCCAGCAACGAGCCCGCCGTTTTCAGGGGAATTGGAAGGCGAACTGATGAGTTTGCCGGTGCGCGGATCGAGAATCAGCGTGTCGGCAAAAAATTCGGCCGCACCCTTCATAATGGGATACGCGCGGGTGCGCAAAAAATCTTTGTTCAGGGTGTATTGATAGTGCCACCACAAATGCTGGCACAGCCACGCCCCGCCAGTGGGCCAGATGCCGTGATTAGAGGCATTAATGGGTGCTGCCCCCCGCCAGAGGTCGGTGTTGTGGTGCAACACCCAGCCCCTGCTGCCATAGTGTTCTTTGGCAACTTTCTGGCCCGTTTGAGCCACATCGGAAAGCATATCAAACAGGGGTTCATGACAGGGTGACAGGTTGCAACTTTCAGCGGGCCAATAGTTCATTTCCGTGTTGATATTAACAGTCCATTTGCTGTCCCAGGGGGGCAACAAACGGTCGTTCCAGATTCCCTGCAAATTGGCCGGTTGACTGCCCGGTCGGCTCGAAGCAATCAGCAGGTAACGGCCAAATTGGAAACAGAGGCCGATCAAGTGCGGGTCGTCGCGTCTGGGCAACCGTTTTAGCCGCTGATCTGTGGGTTCATCAATGGGATCGCCAATATCCAAAGACATTCGGCGGAAAAGCGATTGGTGATCGGTGATGTGTTCGGTTTTCAGGAGGGCAAACGATTTTTGTCGTACACCTTTGATAACGCGATCACATCGTTTGGCTGGATCTGCACCCAGACTGCGATAGGATTTGAAATTGGTGGTAACCGTCAAAATAAAAGTGGCAGAATCAGCCCCATGAATATCCACGCCTTCTGCAGTTGCAACAAGATGCCCGCCTTCAGTATGGGCCACAAGCCGCGTTTCAAATGTCATGGCACCGTTCTGAATTTTGCCTTTCAGGGCAATATGCCGGTCGCCAACAACGCGCTTGTGAATCTGGCTGTGGGGACTGCTGAGGGCAGCGTGAACCGCAATATGTCCCGGTTCACTTGCCGAAAGGTGAATCACAATGACCTGTGCGGGATAACTGGCAAAAACTTCGCGTTTAAAAACAATGCCATTCACACGATACGTAGTGGTGGCAATGGCCGTATCGAGATCGAGTTCGCGTCGATACCGCGAAGCATTTTCATGACCGGGAAAAGACAAGTGCAAATCCCCGCAGGGTTGATAGGCTTTTTGGCGGTGCGGCTCGCTCATGAAATGTTTAAAGGCGAGGTCTTCGGCCTTTTTTTGCTGGCCGTCAAAAAGCAACTGGCGGATTTGAGAAAGGTACTTGACTGCGCCTTTATGAGCGTAATCATGCGGTTTTCCCGTCCAGAGGGTGTCTTCGTTAAACTGAATGTGATCGGTTTGCACGCCCCCAAATACCATGGCTCCAAGACGTCCACAGCCAACCGGCAGAGCTTCAACCCACTGCTGGGCAGGTTGTTTGTACCACAGTTTCAAATGATCCCACTTGTCCACAAGGATCCCTCCTTATACAAAAACGACGCGTTTGATCGTTTTAACGTCTTAACGTTCCAACGCGCTCCTGTTGCTAACCGACGCGGGCAGTCAGAATGCCATCCACCACGAGGTTGTGTCCGCTGACATAAGCGGCTTCATCCGAAGCCAGAAAAAGCGCGGCATACCCAATGTCTTCGGGCCTGCCCGATTGGATCAATCGCGGACGGGTGTCGGGAGGTGCTGGCACATCAGCAGGTTTGGATGGCTGGGGTGTAACGCCTGGATCAGCGGCATAATCGGGTTCGAGCATGTCGCTGTTTTTCCCCAACTGGGTGCGAATGCCACCGGGACTTATAGTGTTGGAGCGAATGTTGTGTTCGGCATATTCCACAGCCATTTGCCGAGTCAGGCCAAACATGCCCGATTTGGAAGCGGCATACGCGGCATAGTTGCGCCATCCGTACATGCCCTGAACAGACGCGATATTGACAATAGACCCGCCGCCGCGTGGGATCATGTGCGGAATAGCCGCATGACAGGTGCGATAAACACTCGACAAATTCACGTCGATCACGCGCTGCCAGCGGTGCGGTTCGGTGCTGACAACCGTACCGGTAATGTCCACACCGGCGCAATTGATGAGAATGTCAATACCCCCAAAGTGCTGAACGGTTTGAACAATAAGGTGATCAACGGAAGCATCACTGCTGACATCGGTTTCGACAAAAAGGGCTTTTTTATGTTGTCTGGCAAGCATGGTGCCATTCTCGACGTCGCGATCTGAAATAACCACAGACGCGCCTTCTTTAAGAAAAATTTCCACAGCGGCCCGACCAATGCCATTGGCCCCGCCGGTGATGATGGCGATTTTGTTTTGCAATCTCATGATATCCCTCCATTTAAAAAATTGATAAAGTGCGATGCAACCTTGCAAATGATTTACCGCTGATATAATTGCCAGCTTCTGCCCGGCGTGTCGGTACTAAAACGGGCAATGTTGCCCGTATCGGCTAACGTGACATAACAGCTACACCCGTCGGGACCGCCAAACGCGATGTTGGTGCATTTTTTGGCATGCAATTCAACTTCGCGCAAAAGCTGTCCTCCGGGAGAAAGAATGGCAACAACACCCTTGCCCCAGCGCGTAATATATAGGTTGCCGTTGATGTCGCAGCGCATGCCATCCATGCCAAAATCATCAAATTTGTGCAACAGGCGTTTGCGACTCACCTGGCCATCGGGCGACAGGTCATAGGCCCACACATTGCGCTGCACGGTTTCGTTGACATAAAGCGTGCGCTCGTCGGGGCTCACTTCAATGCCGTTGGTGGTGCCCATATCGGCTTCGAGTTTGGTCACGTTGCCATCGGGGGTGATGCGCCAGATTTGTCCTGTGGACGCTTTCCAGTTGGGGTCGCTGGCATAAACCATGTCATTGGCCCCAATGGCAATATCGTTGGGCTGGTTCATCGTGGGTTCATAGGCAAACACCGAAATGTTGCGCATAGCCATATCCACTTTAAGCACATTGTGCCCGGTGTAGTCGGCAATGAGCATATCCCCTTTGCTGGTAAAGCGAATGCCATTGCCCGTGCTGCCTTCGGGCAGTTCGAGAAAAATACTACATTCGCCTTCGGGTGTCACTTTTCCAATGGTGTGCTGCCGGGCATAATTAACAGCATACAGGTTGCCCTCACGGTCGCACCCAGGACCTTCAATACCGTCGGTAAATCCACCCTGTTTGGTAAAAACTGTGCTGACAAAAAGTGCCGTCTCCATAGAACGCTCCATTATAATTAAATGGGAAAAAAATATCCGGGTGGACTCCCGGAAAAATGGCAAAATTAAGCGGCCAGAGAAAGTGGAGCAGGTGTTTGAACGGCAGGCATATCCTGACAAAGCAGTGCTTTTATAAAAGCCTGCCAT
>CAXNEV010000192.1:0-7082 GCA_964200925.1 Candidatus Latescibacterota bacterium
TGAATCGAACATACCGATTGTAAAAAATCTCGTCGGCAACACTGCGCCTGATCAGCGCTTCAAGCAGGGCTTCAGAAGCGCCATTGTCCTGAACGGTTTGAACAAAAATTTCCAGCAAAGATCGCTGCCGTTCGCGCCGCCAAATTCCCGGCCATATCTGGGTATAGGTGCGATGAATATCTCCCGACACATCGGTTAAAAAACCCAACAACTCGGCCTGGGGCAAAACGGCAAACGTTTGTTTAACACGATCTGAAAAATGCTGTCCGGCAACCTGTATTTCCGCTGTCATCAAAAAAGCCACCACCCCTGCCGATGCCCCCTCCCAATGCCCCAATCGACAGCAAATAGCCCCCACGACTTCTTCTGGTGTTTCGCGAAATAATACTTCCAGAAAAGCCCTCAAAAACGCTGGTTTTTCTGGCACTCCCACCACGGCTTCAATGGCCACAACAGGTTTTGAATGCCCCAAAAAATCGACCGCGCCATCTGTATCTCCTATGGCAAATATCAGGGCTTTCAACGTGAGGGGGTCGCGTTCTTTATGGGCCCATCGCAGCACATCGGCCATCACTTCAGAATATCGCTTGGAAGCTTTGTGGTATCCCAAAACCTGAGCCGCAGTTGCCCGAATGGCCGGATGTAAATCCATGCTGAAAAACTGGCACAAATCATGGGCATCCATTTGGCTCAAGCGCGTCTTTTTCAGCGCCTCAACAGCCAAAAGGCGGGTTTGTCCCTGTTGCATGTCAGAGGCCTGGCGAATGAGCTTTTCCAATGGCCCTGCCCCCGTGTTCTGTTGGGTATTCACACGTTCTCCGAAGAGGCGTTCAGATCGAGCATTTCCACGCCAAAAAGATAAGGTTTAATTTCAAAATGCGTGAGGGTGGCAATGCGCATCATCACGCCTTTTATTTGGCGCCCGGCGTCAATTATGCGCGCAATCGACATCTGGGCTTCTGGAGTATGGGTTACCCATCCTTTCATTTGCATCAAATCGGCATTGCCCAGCACCACCATCATGGGATTGTTAATTTCATGATTGGCCGATACAATGGTCGCCAGCACCCCGCGCAGTCGTTCGTTTTCCTGATGCACAAAAAAATTGCGCACCCGATAGCGCAAAATATCCACGCGATCGGGCATGAGCACCTCTTTGCGTATATAATCGATCACACCGGCTTTTAATCCCTGCGTTTCATCGGCGACCGTTGTTTTGACAGTCAAAAAAATGACCGGCACTTTGCGCAACCGATCATCCTTTTGCATCTCAGACAAAAGCGCCAGGCCATTCATATCGGGCATATCCACATCTAAAATAGCCAGATCGGGCACCCAGTTATCCATTTCCGACAGGGCTTTTTGAGCATTTGAAAAGGATCGAACCTCATACCCTTCAGCTTTTAATATCTGCGCGACATAAATCAAAACAGACGCATCGTCATCAACCGTTAAAATCGTCTTTTTCAAAGGTTTTTTTCCTCTGCCTGTGTTTTGGGCAACCACACTTTCACCACAGCCCCCCCGCCTGCGGCATCGCCAATTTCAACCGTTCCGCCATGTGTGTTTACAATCTGCCGACAAATGGCCAACCCCAATCCCAAACCCGGTGCTCGCCCCTGTGACGAAACCTGGTAAAATTTTTCAAATACTTGATTGCGTTCCCATTCGGGAATGCCCGGCCCGGTATCTTGCACGGAAAACCACACCTGTTGCCCCATTTGTCCGCCAGAAAGCACAACTTTTCCGCCTCTGGGGGTAAATTTTATGGCATTGTCGATCAAATTGCCCAGCACCTGCCCCAGACGCTGTTGATCCCCGCAAAAAACCACATCAAAATCCGACAACACCACCGACAAAAAGATGTCATTTTCCTGGGCTTTGGTGCGAAAAGACAAATCGCCGCCCGATAGCAAAAAATGCAAAGACACATCGTTTTTAAACACAACCGTCATCGGATCGCGTTCCAATCGCGCCAGAAGCAACATGTCATCAATCATCGTTCCCAGGTGGACCGTGGCACTGGCCGCCCGTGCCCATTCCGATCCCCGGTCAGATGAACCATGTGCCAAAAAACGCTCAATGGTCATCAATGGCTTGCGCAATTCATGCCGAATCATCGAAAAAAAAGCTTCGCGCGTGTAATCGGCTTCGGCTTCCAATTGCCGCCGGGCTGTCAAATCCTGCAAGGCCATGACAACCCCTTTATCGTTTCCAGATATCCGAAAAGGCTGTGTGGTAATGCCAACAGGCGGGTTGCCATCGTGTTCCACATAACACGGCCCCGATAACAACTGGGCCAGATCCATTCCCAATAACGCACAAACGTCAGTTTCAAAAGCAGTGTCAGAAACTTTCAAAATCGATTTGGCAATGGCATTGCATTTGACCAGATGCCCAAACCGATCCAGCAACAAAACCCCGGCAGGCACAATGTCTAAAATGGCACTCACTTCCTGCTGGCTAACCGCTAATTTTTCGCCCAATCGGGCCAGTGCCTCCACCTCAATCACCTGCTGCCTGACCGCTCCGGCATCTTCTTGCAGCGATTCACACCATGAGGCCACGTCATCGTATAAAGTCTCGGCGGGAGCAAAACAATAGATCCCCTGATACACAGACAAAACCTCACACCGACACAAATCGGACAGGGCATCAACAAGCGCTGTTTTGTCGCCGCCAAAACGCACGTGCAACCCCTCGCGGTTGGCTTCGATAAACGGATTGTTATAAAAGGCCGCCACAATGCGCCCCTTGAAATCCAGATCAATCGGCGCAAGGCGTGTCATCAAATTTTGCATGATCGTCCATCCCAAATGGTTTAGATGATTATACGACCGGGCACTCATATTGGGCAAGTCTCAAAAACATGAAAATGTCCCTGTTTTTTATAACAAACTGTTTTTATATCTGTTATCCTTGCCATACAACAGGTTCGGGAATTTGCTCTTGACAATACTATATTTTGTATTATAATAAGCCAGACCTACTATATAATGGAATTTCTCTGTCGGTCGTATGAAAGGAAACCACCCCCATGAAATGCCCTTACTGTGGTGGTCAGGAAGACAAAGTTGTCGATTCCCGATCCAGCAAAGAAGGCACAGCCATCCGGCGAAGACGGGAATGCCTCAAGTGCGAACGGCGTTTTACCACATACGAATACATTGAAGACATTCCGCTCACCGTTATCAAAACAGACGGCCGCCGAGAACCTTTCGACAAAAACAAACTCATCGCCAAAATACGGCTGTCCTGTACCAAACGCCCCATTTCGATTTCCAAAATCGAAGAACTTGCCGACCGCATCGAAGACCAGTTGATTGGCCGTGGCGAACGCGAAATTGAAGCCAAAAAACACATCGGCGAACTGGTCATGAAAGAACTCAAAGCCCTCGATGATGTGGCATACGTGCGTTTTGCTTCTGTTTATCGCCAATTTAAAGACCTCAGCGATTTTGAAAAAGAATTGCGCCAGCTTGAGGCCACGCATTAATTCCCCCTCTTTCCTCCCCGCCTAACCCACCAACCTTTTAAGTTTTATCTTTTGGAGGACGTTGTCCTATGCAAATCCCTCGCCGCTACACCACACCCGGCATCAACCCATTGGATCAGGTTGCCTATGCCAAGCGAAAATCGGTGATCACCAATACCGACGGCTCCGAAGTTTTTCGAATGGACAACGTTGAGGTTCCCGAGTCTTGGTCGCAACTGGCCACCGACATCGTGGTTTCCAAATACTTTCGCAAAGGCGGCGTTCCCGGCACCGGACACGAAACCTCGGTGCGCCAAGTTGTTCACCGCGTGGCCCACACCATTCGCACGGCAGGGGAAGATCTGGGGGGATATTTTAACACCCCGGAAGATGCCGAAACTTTTGAAGCCGAATTGGCCTATTTGCTCGTTCACCAGATGGGCGCATTTAACTCGCCTGTGTGGTTCAACTGCGGCTTGTATCATGAATACGGCATCACAAGTAATGGTGGAAGCTGGTATTGGGATGCTAAAAAAGACCGCATTTTAGAAACCAAAGACGCCTATTCCCATCCGCAGTGTTCTGCCTGTTATATTCAATCGGTTGATGACGATATGATGTCGCTTTTCGACCTGCTCAAAAATGAAGCCCGGCTGTTTAAATTTGGATCTGGCACAGGCACCAATTTTTCCAAAATTCGCGGCAACATGGAAAAACTTTCTGGCGGAGGCACCTCTTCGGGCCTGATGTCATTCCTCGAAGTTTTTGACAAAGCCGCCGGAGCCACCAAATCGGGCGGCATCACCAGGCGGGCCGCCAAAATGGTGTGCCTCGATCTGGACCACCCCGAAATCACAGAGTTCATCACATGGAAAGCCACCGAAGAAAAAAAAGTGGCCGCCCTCATCGCAGGGGGATACAGTGCCGACTTTAACGGCGATGCCTATCGCACGGTCTCCGGGCAAAACTCCAACAACTCCGTACGCATCACCGATGAATTTATGGAAGCCTATGCCAATGATGCCGATTGGCACACGCGAATGCGCACCACGGGTGACATTTACCAAACCCATAAAGCTCGCAAGTTAATGCGCTTAATTTCCGAAGCGGCCTGGGCCTGTGCCGATCCGGGTGTACAATACGATACCACCATCAACAAATGGCACACGGCCGCCAAGACCGGCAGAATCAACAGTTCTAACCCATGCAGTGAATACATGTATCTCGACGACAGTGCCTGTAATCTGGCATCCATTAACCTGCTCAAATACCTCAACGAAAACGGCACGTTTGATATCGAGGGGTTTCGTTTTGCATGCCGCATTTTTATTATTGCCCAGGAAATCCTCGTCGATTTTGCCTCTTATCCCACCAAAACCATTGCCCAAAACAGCCACGACTATCGCCCTTTGGGCTTGGGTTATGCCAATCTCGGCTCGCTGTTAATGTTGCTGGGGCTGCCCTATGACAGCGATCAGGCCCGATCCATTTGCGCCGCCATCACCGCCATCATGTGCGGGCATGCTTATGTCACTTCGGCAGAATTGGCATCCAACAAGGGATCTTTTCCGGGATTTGAAAAAAATCGCGAGCCCATGCACAAGGTTATGGGCATGCATCGCGACGCGGCTTACCAATTAAATACCAGCAGTTGTCCTGCCGATTTGTTCAAAGCAGCACAGGAAGATTGGGACAAAGCCGTGGCATTGGGCCAACAAAATGGGTATCGAAATGGACAAACCACAGTCATTGCGCCCACGGGTACCATTGGGCTGCTCATGGATTGTGATACCACTGGCATAGAACCCGATTTTGCACTCGTCAAATTCAAAAAATTAGCCGGCGGTGGTTATTTTAAAATAGCCAATGCATCGGTTCCAAAAGCTCTGATACGATTGGGTTATACAAAACCACAAATCAAAGACATCATTGCACACATATGCGGCGTGTTATCCCTCAAAAACGAAACTGCCATCAATGCCGATTCTTTAAAGGAACACGGATTTACCGATCAAGATTTGCAAAAAATTGAAGATGCCCTTCCAGCAACTTTTGAACTGATTCACGCATTTTCGCCCTGGACAATGGGCGAAGAAACCTTGCAAAGACTCAAATTTAAACCCGAAGATTACAATAGCCCAACATTTAACCTGCTCAAAGCTCTGGGTTTTACAGCATCTGAAATCAATGAAGCAAACGATGTCATTTGTGGCACCATGACCATTGAAGGAGCCCCTCATTTAAAAAATGAGCATTTGCCTGTTTTTGATTGCGCCAACAAATGTGGCAAACGCGGCAAACGTTTTATTGCCCCAATGGCTCATTTGTCCATGATGGCCGCAGCGCAACCCTTCATTTCAGGGGCCATTTCAAAAACCGTAAATGTGCCCAATGAAACACCCGTTGCAGATATCGAAAACCTCTATGTTGAAGGCTGGCGGCTGGGACTCAAAGCCGTGGCCATTTATCGCGATGGGTCCAAATTGTCACAACCGCTCAGTTCATCAAGCAAAGACGATACAGGCGACGCTGAGCAAGAAGACACACAACACACTGAACTTGCAACCCCCATGCCCGCACCGGCGGTTATCCCCACTTCCCATCCCATTCCACAACCCGTGCGCCGCCGATTGCCCCAAAAACGACGGGGCTTCACACAGGAGGCTCGTGTCGCCGGGCACAAAGTTTTTTTGCGCACCGGGGAATACGAAAATGGAGATCTTGGTGAAATCTTCATCGACATGCAAAAAGAAGGGGCTCCATTTCGAAGCATGCTCAACTGTTTTGCCATTGCCGTATCCAAAGGGTTTCAATATGGCGTTCCGCTTGAGGAATTTGTCGATACTTTCACCTTTACCCGGTTTGAACCCTGGGGCTCAGTCGATCATCCCAATATCAAATTTACAACCTCTGTAATCGATTACATTTTCCGTGTTTTGGGATATGAATATTTGGGGCGCACCGATTTTCTACAGGTTAAACCTGAAGATATGGCCTCAGACATCAACCAGCCCGACCCAACCACACCAATCATACAATCCTCTGCCAAAGATCGCCCTTCCCCTTCTGATCCACCTTCAAAACAGGGAAATTCACCCTCAGGGCCAACGCAGGGTGTTGAACTTTTGCCTTCAGGGCATAAACAACATACACCCCTTTTATCTTCAAATGGACACGGCGCACCCGAGTTCAGCCATATCACCAAAGCGGCTGTTTTAGATGAACAATTGTCTCAAATGATGGGTGATGCCCCATTTTGTGACGGGTGTGGCCATATTACCGTGCGCAATGGTTCCTGTTATCGCTGTCTCAATTGTGGCAATTCGATGGGATGTTCATAAACAGTTCCATACAAACACAAAAGCCCGACGGTTATGCCGTCGGGCTTTTGTGTTTTACACTTCATTGCAAAAGGAATCAATCATCTCCACGCGGCAAAAAATGTGTTTTCCCCTGATGACAGGTTTTGCAGGTAACCGGTTTGCCTGTATTTTTATCGAGCAGGCCTTCGGTAAAATGATCCATCATAAACCGTGCGGCCACTTTGTGGGGCGTGGGAATTGTCGAATCGATGCGACCATCGCGCTTGCGCACATGGCAATAATCA
>CAXNEV010000193.1:0-7076 GCA_964200925.1 Candidatus Latescibacterota bacterium
CCGATAAACCTTGTCAACCGTGCTGTCACAGGCATGGATGCTGTGCGGGCCGGTCAATATGATACCGGTGTACCTCCTGAAAAATCGCGCTGGAATCCGGGGGATGATCCCAATGCCCTGTGCAAAATGGAAATGCCCCAGCAGGCCAACCGCGCCATTTTTGACCTGATCAGCCATCCCAACCTGGGCAGGTGGGCCGCCAGTGTGACGGGTGCAAAAACCGTGCAGGTGTGGTGGGTGCAATTGCTCTATAAACCCGTTCATGTGCCCGGTCAGGCCACCAACATTGGCTGGCATCAGGATCGCAACTACTGGGGCATTTGGGAAAAAGGCAGTGATTTGTTTACTGCGTGGGTTGCTTTAAGTGATGTTGCCGAAGATGCTGGTCCCATGCAATTTGCACGAGGTTCCAATCACTGGGGCCTGCTTGATCCGGGCGGTTTTTACGAACAGGATTTGAATGCACAGCAAAACAAAATACCCATTCCACAAGGGCAAACATGGGAACGGGTATCCGCCCTTCTCAAACCCGGCGGGGTCAGTTTTCACGATTGTATGACTTTTCACGGCAGTGGTCCCAACCTATCAAATGGGCCACGACGCAGTTTTGCCATTCACATGCGCACAGAAAATTCACGCCCAGTTCATGACAAACGCGAAGGTCTTTCTCGTTATATCGATGATCTGACCCGGTGCCCCGTTATTTACAACGCCAACAGCTAAACAAACGAGTCTGCCATGTCCGCCCGCAAAACATTGCCCAATACCCAACCGCTCAAAATGAAAGGCGACTTCGCTGCTGAAATGGTGGCTGGCATTAACCGATTTCTCACTCGCGAAACTGAAAAATCACGCCAGGATCGCACCGTTTTATCCAACAAGAAAAATGCAACCGAACAACAAAAACAATTGGCACAGATGCTTGGGGTGGTCGATGTGCGAGAACCTCCTGGTATGCAGATTGTTGCGCCAGTCCAGGGTTCTGCAGCAGTTGCTGCTGGTGCAAATTACAAAGTATTTGACGTGCGCTGGCCCGTGCTCAAAGGGGTTGATGGCGAGGGGTTGTTGCTTGTACCGGATCGCTCTCCCATTGCCACGGTTATTGCCCTGCCCGATTGCGATATCACACCTGAGCAATTTATTGGCCTTCAACCAAGTTTGCCCGCATCGGCCCAGGTCGCTCGTCGTCTTGTTGAGAATGGTTGCCGCGTGTTGGTTCCAGTCTTAATCGATCGGCAATGCACGTATTCGGGGCATCCTGAAATTCGCATGACCAATCAGCCCCACCGCGAATTTGTTTATCGCGCGGCATTTGAACTGGGTCGGCACATTATTGGATACGAAATTCAAAAGATTCTCGCGGCTGTTGATGCTTTTGCGCAAGACAATATGCCCATAGGTCTGTTTGGCCATGGTGAAGGTGGTTTGCTCTCCCTGTATGCGGCCGCCCTTGACAGGCGCATTCAATCCACGGTTGTTTCCGGTTATTTTGGGCCGCGTGAGGGTCTTTATGCCGAACCCATTTATCGCAACCTGTTTGGCCTCTTGCGAGACTTTGGCGATGCCGAAATTGCCGCCATGATCACTCCATGCCATCTCATTGTTGAACTTGCCAACCATCCCGAAATTGCGGGCCCACCAGAACCCACACAGGATCGCAAAGGGGCAGCGCCTGGTCAAATTCATACCCCGTTGCGGCATGATGTTGAAGCCGAATTCAACCGGACCAAAACGCTGTCTGTTCGGTCAGAAACATGTCACCTTACAATTAGCCCAGACGGACAATTTGGTGCAGACGAGACGTTACATACATTCTTAAAAACGTTCGATCCTCATGCTGTTTTGGTTCCATTGGGACAACCGTTAAAACAACACCGAGACAACACCCCTGCCGATATGCGATTGAAACGCCAGTTTGATCAACTTGTCAATCACACCCAGTATCTTCTGCGCGAAGCCGAATTTCGCCGGGTTGAATACTGGGCCGAAGCCGATGCAAAAGATCTGGAAACCTGGCAACAAACCGCAGCTCCTTATCGGGATCGGCTTTGGAATGTTATTGGCCCTTTGCCTGCTGTTGAATTGCCGCCCAATCCGCGAACTCGGTTGTTTTATGACGACCCCAAACTCACGGCCTATGAAGTTGTGCTCGATGTGTATCCCGATATTTTTGCCTATGGCATTTTGCTCATTCCCAAACGCATTCGAAAAGGCGAGCGCCGTCCTGTTGTTGTTTGTCAACACGGGCTTGAAGGCCGTTCTCAATCCATTGTCGATCCCAATGGCCCCCGGCATCCCTACCGCAAATTTGCCTACGACCTGGCATGTGAAGGTTTTGTGACCTATGCCCCGCAAAATCCCTACATCGGCGGCGATGCCTACCGCGTGCTTCAGCGCAAAGCCAACCCGCTCAAATTGTCGCTCTTTTCCTTCATCGTGCGCCAGCACGAACAGACCCTTGCATGGTTATCCACTTTGCCGTTTGTCGATGCCAATCGCATAGGTTTTTACGGCATCAGCTACGGCGGCAAAACCGCCATGCGCGTGCCTGCCTTGCTCGACCAATACTGCCTCTCCATTTGTTCTGCCGATTTCAACGAGTGGATCTGGAAAAACGCTTCCACGCGACACAAATACACCTATATGTTTACTGGCGAATATGAAATTTTCGAATTTGATTTGGGCAATACGTTCAACTATGCCGAAATGAGCTGGCTCATTTTTCCGCGCCCTTTTATGGTCGAACGCGGCCATCACGACGGTGTTGCTCCCGATGAATGGGTTGCGTATGAATATGCCAAAACTCATCGCCAATATGCGCTGCTCGGTTTTAGAGATAAAACCGAAATTGAATATTTCAATGGCCCCCATACCATCAACGGAGAAGGCACCTTTGAATTTTTGCGCAAACATCTCAATCCAAAAAAATGAAGGACTTCTTTTTGGCGAACATAGATATATGACCATTGGGCAGTCACAGCGCAATCATTAGGTTGCGGCGGACGATATAGCGCGTTGTCACACTACAGGTGCGTTAAAACCTATTATACTCTCCATCTATCCCGAAACCGTAGTCGCCACTGAGGGTTAGTTTTCTCCCGTCATCAGATATGCTAAAGGTTAAATTATAAGTTCTTGTAGGGGTTCCAGCAACTCCCTCGGAGCCTGTTTCCACGATCCTAAGCGTGTTTCCTAACACTAAATAGCTACCAAACTTACGGACGGGTACATCGCTGAAGTTATTGTCTAACCAACTGGAGTTGTAGCTTCCGTCTTTGTTGAAAGCCATTACGACAGTATAGGATGTAAAAGTAATAGTATACCGCCTTTGCCAGGAGCCTACTAAAGCGTCAGCAGCTTCTTGTGGACTCAAGATTCGATTTCCATTGCCACAACCGATCACTGCTATCCCTATAATGATTAATAAGAGAACCGTCACGCCCAGAATCTTATTGTTAAACAAATTGTGAGGTTTCATGACGCGCTCCTTCGGATATGTTAAATCCTCTGTTTGGGGTTGTAAGTCAACCTATGCATCCTCCAGCACTTTAATGTACAGTTAGAGAGGCAAGAGATCAGTCTTTTGAAAAACAATCCTCGAGATACTGTATTTTTCCAGTTTGACAAAGAGATGGCGAATTCTTATAAACCAGTTACAATGCAAATTGTCACTCAGAACAATACCCGTGATATTTTTGAATTATATTGATTGAAAAATCAGGATAAAGCTATATCAACAAACAGTTGTGCCACTTGACAAACAACCGATACCAGGGTCAAAGTTCCATTGCGAGAGAACCGGAGACCCCAGAACGACAAGATGATCATTCCTATTGACCATCATATCATAGAGGAGGATGAGCGTATGCGGTTCAGACAAAAACTTGGGTATATTGTTTTGGGAGGGTTGTTGGTCTTTTTTGGCAGGCATCACCAGACTTTTTGACCTTTACTCACACACTATCTGACTTACAGGAGTACGCATGACACGTTTGATGCTTGTGGTGTTTTGTTTTGCCAGTATGGGTTTACCTGTTAGCACCCATGCCCAGCAACCTCTGGATGGCCGCAGTCTCTACATGATTCAATGTGCCCAGTGTCATGGAACCAACCTTCAGGGTGGCAATGCCAAAAGCCTTGTGGATGGTGTTTGGCAGTTTGGAGAGGGTCGCACTTATCGCATTCGCAACACCAAATATGGCATCACGCACCTGGGCATGCCCGCTTTTGACAAAACGTTAACCGATGAACAAATCACTTCTATTTTGGATTTTCTGGAACAATCCGAAAAGGAAGTTGCCAGCGGCAAACCGCCCCTGCCCCAGATGTTGCAAACGCAGGACTACGACGTTAAAGTAGAAGTGTTTGCCGATAGCTTACAAATTCCATGGGCCATCGATTTTCTCGACGACAGCACAGCGCTTATCACCGAACGGCCTGGACGTTTGCGCCTTGTGAAAAATGGCATTTTGCAACTTGTCCCCATTTCTGGTACACCCGAAGTTTTGAACGAAGGACAGGGCGGCCTCATGGATGTGGCCATTGATCCAAACTTCAAAGAAAACGGGTGGGTCTATTTGTCGTACAGCCATGTTCTCAAAGAGGCTGGAGGAGAACGGCCACCTGCCATGACAAACATTGTGCGCGGGCGCATTAAAAACAATGCCTGGATGGATCAACAAGTGCTCTTTGAAGCCCCGCACAACACATATCGCACCGCCCGGCACCACTACGGGTCTCGCATTGTATTTGACCCTCAAGGGTATCTCTACTTTTCCATTGGAGATCGCGGTGCTGGCGATCAGGCACAGGATATCAAACGCCCGAATGGCAAAATTCACCGCATCCATACCGATGGGCGCATTCCACAAGACAATCCGTTTGTCGCACATGCTGGTGCAATCCCCAGCATCTTTTCCTATGGACATCGCAACCCTCAAGGCATGGCTGTTCATCCGATGACCGGACAGGTTTGGGTCACCGAACACGGCCCCATGGGTGGTGATGAACTCAATTTGATTCACAAAGGCCTAAACTACGGTTGGCCCGAAATTACGTATGGTCGAAATTACAATGGAACCATTATTACCGAAGACACGCACAAAGACGGCATGGAACAGCCCAGTATGTATTGGAAACCTTCTACTGCTGTGTGTGGGCTCGATTTTTATCGCGGCAGTCTTTTTTCGAAATGGCGCAACAAACTGCTTGTTGGCGCGCTTAAATACGAAGATGTGCGATTGCTCAATATTGAAAATGACCGCGTGATGCACGAAGAAGTTATCGTTAAAAATCTGGGTCGTGTGCGCGATGTTTCAACCGGACCTGATGGTGCTGTTTATGTTGTCCTCAATACACCCGATATTGTTTTGCGCCTCACACCCCTTGCCGAAAGTCGCAATCAATAGGTTGGTTAAATACTGATTAGCGAATCAGCGAATCAGTGAATCAATTTTTGGATGAACTCTCAAGGTTCATGTCCTTTTGTATTCTGCTTCTGTGAAAGGGGCATGTTGTTCCAAAACTGTATCTCCTATTTTTGCGGATTTACCGTTGCACAACACGATTTTTTCCAGGCTGTTGTCTGCACGTTTGCGCACCCAGCAGAACTCTCCTTTCAGGTGCAATCCCCAATCCGGTTGAACCAGAACTTCCGTATCTGAAAACGCTGGTTGCAGCCCTTGTGGGTTTTCCACATCTGCCATCACAATCAGATCTCGCCGTCCGTCTGTTAAGACAATTTCTACTGCCACGTTTGCCTCGGGGAATGTTATACCGTTCATCGTTTCGAGTTTCAATCGCCGAATCTGGGCAATTGCAGACGTTCCTTCATAGGGTTCTATCACGCCCACAAATGTTGAACTCAGCGGTTCTGCATTGTTTTGTCTGCGCATCATGATGCGCGGAATCCAGGTATCGGTGTAAGACCCCAGCCCATCTTGATTGCTGAAGGTGATCCACGCTTCGGCTGTGTGTGCCTCGGCCTGTGTGGTCAGATCTGTATAGCGCAAATGGATATTTTGTTCTTGATCTATGAATCCAAACCGATCCTCAATTTTCCAGTCCACTTGCCACCCTGGTGCCGCTTTGGGATCGCACATAAAATTTCGCATTTGTGTTTCATAGCCATATTCTTCACCTGGTTTTAACACAAGCCCTTTGGTCGAAATTTCCCCAAAATGACTGTGCATAAACTTTGCATGATCACGTCCACCCACCACTCGAAATACCTCCACAATGTAGGCATCCACGTCTGATATATCTGTCATCACAACTGTTCGCTCATACTGTGGAATTTCATACAGCGCTTTCCCAGAAATCCGGATTACCTGAACCATTTTGCCAGCACCCCACAACGTCGTTTCGCCCACTGAAGGTTTTTGCTGATCCTTTCCATCCACCACCACCGTATTGTGTCCAGCTGTGCTCACATACCAGTGAAACTTTGGCCCACTCCAGCCGCCGCAATGCACCGGTGGATATCCAAAATCTGGCATCAGATCCAGTCCTTTTGCAAATAGCCCCAGGTTCATTCCGTCCAAATGCCCGTGGGCCCCGCCCGAATCGTAATCTATCCAAGCAGCCCGTTTGTTTATCCCATGCCCGGATCGCAGAATGGCCAGCCGCCACTCCTGTTTATTGATGCTTCCCAACAGGATTTCTGTGCCTTCTGTATCTATTACTTTTTGCACATCTTTTTGGAACTGCTCTGGATTTTCTGCGAACAAATCGTATGGCAACCCCTTTGTTGTACTGGCATTTGACAGATACAAAATCTGCACATAGGCCACGTCGCCCGTTTTTTGATACAGATTCCACAAAAAACTGTACATCGATGTATCCAGCCCTGGATTTTTTGTAAACCTCGTTCCCACGTAACGTTCCCCTCCGCGAGCGAAGGAACCCGTATCTCCTGCCTGCGGATAAAATTTTTGCAAACACCACGTATCAATGTGGAATCGGTATGTTTGTCGCAACTTTGGATGCCGTTCCAGCATTTTTTCAAGAAAATCTGGCTCTACCCGGCAGAACTGCTCTATGAAGGCAGCCAGGCTTTGAATCACGCCCGAACAATA
>CAXNEV010000194.1:0-6989 GCA_964200925.1 Candidatus Latescibacterota bacterium
TCATAATCGGCCAGTGTCGCTCCCTGCTTGCGCTCCAGGGCAAATCCGAGAACATGCGTTCGATATGTCGCATCCAGCAACCGATCAGCCGTAAATGGCACGCCAAAAATCGAAGAAATTCCTTCGGCTACCTGCGCCGGTGGGGCCAATGTAAACAAACACCCGCCATGCAAATCTTTGGCAATGCACTTCCACCCTTCTTTGGTGATTTGATTGACCCAGTAATCAACCGAGTCAGGCTGGCAATTGGGATCGGTCACATAAAGCAAAAACGTGCGCATCGACATATGTCCACCCGCCACAGCAAACGGATATCCCGGGTTGGTCTGCCCCAAATATGCCGAATGTTCCACACCCTTGCAATGCATGGCAAATTCAGCACCACCAAGTGTTTCCGATGCGGCTTTGGTACCTTTGCCAAACAGCGTATCTCGTCCGTAGGCAATGTCTTCTTTCAATTTTACCGCCCCTTCGTAATCGCCAAAACGAATGCTGCCTGCCACCTGTTTGCCATTGCGTGAATTGTAATCCATCACATAGGCCACCGTCACATTCACCGAGATGGTGTCAAAACCCAGTTCATCGTCCAAACGGGCCAGAGCCAGCGTCTGGTGTGGATCCAGAATGCCCAGATTGGGCCCCGACAATTCTGCAGGTTCAAATTCGTAACGACCCAGATAAGGCCCGTGGTTGCGCCGCTGTTCGCGGATATCTTCGGGCTTGCCCCCTTCGGGGATATCGTAAAAATCCTGATGACAGGCAATTTGGCACCCAAAGCAACTCTTATCAATCACAATAAACTGATCCGATTCTCGCATCGTTTCCAGATACACCGGCTCGGCCAGATTTTCGCCACGCGGCTCAAAATTTTTAAAAGGCAGCACCCCAAAACCGTCCAATAATTTGGTGTTTTTCCCCGTGCCCCCCAACCCATCCCGGTTATTGGGATGCCGGAACCCCCGGCTTTGATCACCCCGCCCAATGGCCTGATTAATCGCCTTTAACCGTTCGTCGCCTTTGACAAAAACATCGTTTTCAGCAATCACCACAATGCCCAGAATATTTTTCGACCCCAGCACCGACCCCATACCCAAACGACCCGCATAGCGAAATTTGTCTTCTTCCGACATTACCATTTCCTGTGTGCTGCCCACAATGCAGGCATACCAGACCGTTTCATAATGTTCCCCCGCCGGGCCAATCACCGCAAAATGCGCCGGATATTTTCGGTTTTCGCGGTCGTTGAACCGACCATTCAAATACTTCAGTTTTTCAGGTGTACGCGCCCCAATCATCTGTTCAGGAACCGGCTCAAGCGACAGAGCAGAGCCTGTGTCTGTTTGCCGGATCATTAAAAACTGCGGTTCTTTGGCCGCACCCACCAGCACCAGATCCCCCACACCGGTTGCCACCAGCTTGCGCCCAAAACTGCCGCTCATCGCCGACCAGGCCGCCATGGGCAGTCCTTCTCTTGTGCGTTTGAGTGGAGAATACGCCGTAAAATACGTGCGCAATCCCGTCATAAACGCCGTGCCCGTTAAACACCCCGTATTGATCACCAGAGGGGCATCGGGCGAGAACGGATCGGTCACATCATAATCGGCCACAATGCGAAACGAACGGCCAATGCCGCCCAAAAAATCCAGATCGTTTTGCACGGGCATATCTACTCGCGATATCTCTTGGCCTGTGGTAACATCAAACACCAGGCGTGTAAAAACATAATCTGTCACTTCTGTTGGTTTTTCAACGACAGCGTTTAACATAACCAGCCCCTTTCGGTCACCATCCAAATTTATCATCATCCATTCGTTCGCATAAAATACAGAAGGACAACCCGATCTGTCAACGACTCCCTGACCCAACAGCATCAGAAATGTGTTCAAACCCATCTCGCTTCAGCAATCGGCACAATCCACTATTGATGCGCCTCACCACTGCGGGGCCCTCATATATCAATCCAGTCAATATCTGCACCAGTGAGGCGCCCAGCCGAATCTTTTCATACGCATCTTCTGCTGTAAAAACCCCACCTGTGCCAATAATCCGATACCGTTTTTGATCCATTCGCCGAAACAACTCCCGAATGCAGCCATTGAGCATGCCCGCCACCGGACGACCCGCCACAGCCCCTGGCATTTTCTCCCAGACCTTTGCCGATGTTTTGAGCACAACGCTTTTGCCCGGCGCCAGATTAAACATGAATCCCGACACAAAATCAAATCCATCCACAACCGCCAGCAAATCCTCAATCGCGCGAATTCCCCCCAGCGGTGACACCTTTAAAAACACCGGACACCGAATCGCCACATCCGATAAAACCGTCAAAAACCGCACCACATGATCTTTCTCGGCAAAAAAATTGCGCCCCATTTCGGTATTCGGGCAACTCAAATTCAATGTCAAATAATCTCCACAATCTTTCAACACCCGAATCGACCGCACATAATCGTCTAAAATATCCGCCTCACAATCTGCTAGTGCATCCATCCCCCGATTGGTCTTCACAATATTAATGCCCAATGGCACACGTCGCACCATCCCTGCCAACCGTTTGGCAACAACCTCAGCCCCATCGTTTTGCAACCCATAATGCACCACCACCGCTTCATCTTGGGGCAATCGAAACAAACGCGGTTTGAGATTGCCCAGCGACACATCTGCCGACACCGAACCCATTTCCACATGGCCAAAACCCAGCGCCGACAAAAATGCAATGGCCTCTCCACTCTTGTCATACCCGGCCGCCAGACCTATCGGGTTTTCAAATCGAAGGCCACACACCGCTGTTTCCAACCGTTGATCCCGTACCCGATACACCGCATCAAACCCATCTGTTAACCACCCCAGTTTGCCCACCACCCGACCCGCTTGAATCGTTGTGTGGTGAATCCATTCAGGATCACACAGAAACAGCATGCGACGGATAAACGTTTTGTAAATATCCATAACGCCTTTTATGCCAATCTTCCATCGACAATCGCCCGCAAAATATCGGTCATGCTCACAATACCTGCCAGTTTTGTGCCCTGGAGGATAATCACCCGCCGAATATTCTCTTCACACATCAACCCGGCCAGTTCGCGAATGGGCAAATCAATTTGTGCGGTTATGGCTTCTATAGACATTATATCCCCCACCTTCATATCGCGCACATCCGCATCGTCAAAATCTTCGGCAATCAAACCCGACTCGCCACCGACATGGGTGTGAAAATCCGAATCCATCTGCCAGTCATCTTCAAATACCTGACAGTGCAACAACACATCCGTTGCCGACACCACCCCAGCCAGATGATCTTCCCTGTCCAACACCGGTGTGCCACTGATGCCATGTTTTTTCAACAGCGCAACAAATTCGGCAACAGGCATATCTTCTCGCGCCGTAATCACCTGCCCAGTCATCACATCTTTTGCACAAAGCGCCATACCCCTCCTCCAGATTTCAATTATCAGACATGTTTACCGATTCTGCAAATCAACAAATAGATGGCTCGCTGATTCAGACTCATAACCGAAAAATTATTTTCAGACAGACCTTTTCAAATCATTCATTGTTCATTGTCCCACCCATCAACAACGTCCGCGCAGTCACACCCAATACCTCCACGGTTGTCAGCTCTTCAAGAATTTCTGGTGTGCGATGCCAGGGCACAATCACACTGTCACAGGGTTTCACCCGCACCTCTGGATTGCCTTCTCCTCGGCGAATCATCAATTCAACATGTTTGACCACATCCATAACAGTCCACATGCGTTTTAAATAAATTTTCTGTGCATTCTGCGCATACACATACGCTTCGCCCAACATAGGCAAAGCCTGTCCCGCAGATCCTTCCGTTTCGGCTGTCACAAAGTTGAACGACACCTGAAAGCGTTTGTTGGGTATTTGCGGCGGCGGGGGTTTTTGATCGCGCCCTTCAAACATCTGCTCTAATGCTGCTTTTTTTTCGGCAATCTGTTCTTCTCTGGGTTCCAAAAACGCCTTCACCACACCCGACAGTTCCTGTTTGACCATTTGCAGGCTGCTGCCCTTTTCTTTTCCCCGAAGTATGACTTTTTGTTCCAAATCTTCGTCGCTCAACGATGTAATCAGTTCCACAACAACACCCGGAAAAACGCGCCCGCCCACCACAATGCTCAACTCCGAAGCCCCCTCGCCACCTGTTTCTTCTTCCCCTTCAGCCTGTGCCGCCATATCTGCCAGCCCCTGTTCAGCCGCAACCACATCTTGTTCCAGCCGCGTTTTTTCTTTTGCCGCTTTAAAAAATTGTTCGAGCAACCGCCGCTCTATTGGCCCTTTTGGAACGCGTTTTTCCTCTTTTAACAGCGCCGCCCAATAATCGCTTTTTTTGCTTTGTGCAACCATCAGGCGCTGGTGATTTTCAAGGTATCGCCGCGCCGTTTCCAACCGATTTTCCATCACCTGCCGCGCCACATTGGATCGCACCTGTTTTTTTTCGTCATGCGTTTCAACACTCAATCGAATGCGCGTGGGGGTGTCCTGGCTGTTTCCAATATTGCCCATGACCTGCAAACGCCGCCCAAATGTCACCATGCCCCCCACCAGATCCCCGTCAATCAACACATCCGTTACCGCATTTAAAATTGACATATAAGCCTGTGACCGAATCAGAATGCGGCCCGCCGAAACAGGCCGCCCCAGCAGTTCGTCACAGCCAAACGTTTCAACAATCTCAATTTGGGCATTGGCCATCTGCAATTCAGCTTTGTGGCGATCGGCCTCCAACAGTTTTTCGGGTTCTCCATGCACAAACTCCTGCGCCAGTTGTGCGCTGGCCACTTTGCCTTTGACAAATAAATTGCGCGCCCGAATGCGCGTTTCACCATCCAGAGCCGCAGGCGTTTTGGGCGTGCCCACGATGACATTTTCAGACGTAAATACCCCATAGCGGTTGCGCACCCCACCCCGAACCCAGAAACTGGCATTGGCCGCCCCCGACCGGGGCAAATCGCCCGTTGTTGCGTTAACCTCCTCAACGGCAATTTCCTGCATCACGCGCACCTGGCCACTGTCCTCTTCCCGATAGGCCCCGGTTACACCCGCCTGAATCTGTTCACCCACCACACTGGTATTGACACCCGCTATTGTTTCTAATGGCAATTCTTGCGGTTGCTGTGCAGGAGGTACCGGTTCGCCGCGCACATTACATCCATCTTTACCGGCTTCAGGAGGCTGCCGAATCACCAGCACATCGCCTGCCTTCACCCGGCGAACCCGGCGAGACAGCGTTTTGCGATCCGATGCAGACAAATGTTTTAAGGCCATCCCTTCGGGATTCAGCACATATTCTAACCGCCCCTCACTGCCGGATTGCGGAGGTTCACCCGTGGCGATTTTTTGAACCACCATAACCTCTGTGCCTGCCAGAACTTTTTCAATAAACGTGTCAATGGTCGCCTGCACCGCTGCATCGTCCAAACCCGATGTAATGCCGCGCCGGGCAATTTCGGCATCGACGTTTTCCTTAAGCCACGCTTTCACAACCGGGGCCTGTTGCACATCTTTGAGCAACTTCCGCATCTGATCGGGTTTTGTGGCCTTAATACCCAAACCAGCCACCATGCCTGCTCGATACACCGAAGCCTTGATTGTACAGGGGATGGCATCTGAAGAAGCCGCATTTGCATGAGGTGTGGCATCTGCCATAAGCGTCACCTTTAAATTACTGTTCGGTTATGAATATCAAGCAAACCAACGAATAGACGAATGGGTGATTCGCTGATGACTCACTTCGTTCGTGAGCAGTGGGGCACCTTCGGTGCATTCCCTTCGGGAATCTTGCCGCTTCGCGGCACCCACTGGTTCGCTGATTCGCTGATTTGTCTATGAGACGCAAATTTACCCGCTTACTGACAACAATACCACGAGACTTTTTCTTGCACAAGCAAACACTCTGTATTACCTTCCCCTTTCAAAAACCAAAAGGAGTGTTTCAGGTATGACGACACAAACAATTGATCCAGCCACACAACCGCGCCAGCGCCTCCTCTATCTTCACGCGCGTACCCCCAGCGTTTTTTCTGAAATTCTGGGTTACACACCCATAGAACCCGTCAAAGGATATCGCGTTGAAATTGTGGCCACCGAACAGAAATGGCCTTATAATACCGTTCATGACGCCATCGTCGAGGGCTGGCAAATTGTGCAATTTCCACATTTGCAAGCCCCGTATGACGACCGCGATTTAGATGTGGTTGGTTACGAATTCATCCTTCAGAAAATAGAGGTCATGCCATGACCATCGATAAAAAATACCTGCTCACCGATGCCGAAATTGCCAAATTCATTGTGACAGGTTATCACATGGTACAACTCGATTTGTCTTCGGGCATCAACGAATCCATTGCCCATCAACTCGACGCTCTCGATTATAACCCCGGTGATGCCATCACCGATGTCGTTCCCGAACTCAACCTGGTGCTCGACCACCCGACCACAAAAGGCGTTCTCATCAGCCTGTTGGGCAAAGATTATAAAGTGCAGGCCCATCGGCACTGGCACTGCAAATTGCCAAATTCAGGCCATATGCAATGGCACCAGGACAGCGTCAACCGACGCGACACCAGCATCAACCGCTTTTTGGGCCTTTATTATCCCACCGACATCACACCCGACATGGGTCCCACGGTCATTGTGCCCGGCACCCAATTTCGCAATGCCCCCACCGACCGCATGGCCACTTATACAAACATTCGGGGACAGGTGCCCATCGTCGTCAAAGCAGGCACCATCGCTTTCACCCACTACGACCTCTGGCACGGCACCGCCGCCAACCAATCCAGCATGAAACGCCACATGATCAAATTCCTCTTTGGTCGCAACAGTCAGAACACCGCGCCCACCTGGAACCATGATCCCGAAGCCCTCAATGCCCCCCGCGACTGGAATCTGCGCGACAAAGCCGAAGATGTCAACAACATCCTCACTTTTGCCAACCCCTTGCGCGTGTCCCAAAGCGATCACTA
>CAXNEV010000195.1:0-6962 GCA_964200925.1 Candidatus Latescibacterota bacterium
GAGGTGTATGTTGCAATCCGAAGGTTGTTGTTAAAAGCAAGCACATCAATGACTTCGGATTATGATGGCAGCGGTCAGGTTGATTTTGCCGATTTTTTGCGATTTGCCCAGGCCTATGGCACATTTGTCGGCGAAAATGCAACTATAGAAGCGGCCTTTGATCTGGATATGGATGGTCAGGTTGGTTTTGGCGATTTTTTGATTTTTTCACGGAAATTTCTTTTGGAATGAGGGGCGGGGTTTTTACATTGAAAGATGAGGGTAACAACTTTGAGTGAAATGCCTGCGTATCAAACAGGAAACGCCGATCAAGCATCAGAAACACAGGTTCAAACCGATCCCGGGGTCACCTGGCGCTCGCTTGTATTTGGGTTTGTGTTGGTGTTGGCGATAAGCGCCCTGGCCACGGTTGTGCGCTACATCATGCACAGTTCTTTTATGGCCTATGACCACATGCCCATGGGCAATTTGATGCTCACATTGTTGAGTATCGCGGTGTGTGCGGTCCTGGCCAAATGGTTTGGAAAATCGTTTGTTTTTTCACAAAGCGAATGGATTGCCATTTTTTCGATGGGATTTATCAGTTCTCTTGGCCCCACCTATGGCATCAGCGGGTATCTGGTGGGGGTGATTGTAACGCCCTATTATTTTGGCACCCCTGAAAACCGCTGGGCCGAATTTTTGCATCCCTATTTGCCCGAGTGGATTATTCCATCCAATAGCGATGGGGCCATGAACTGGTTTTACGATGGATTGCCCACCGGAGCACCTGTGCCGTGGGATGTTTGGATGGGGCCTTTGTTCTGGTGGTTTACGTTTATTGGGGCCATTGGCCTGGCGGGTTTTTGCGCCTCGGTGATTATGCGCAAACAGTGGGCCGAGCATGAACGGTTGCTCTATCCTGCGTTAGAACCTATTGTGGAGGCCACGTCTCACCCGGGCAGCGGGCAGCACTGGTTGCCCGAATTTATGAAAGGACGGGCGTTCTGGTCGGGGTTTGGCATTGTTTTTTTTATTTTTACTTTTAATATGATCGCGTGGTTTTATCCGGGCTTTCCACAATTTCCCACGGCGGCAGGCACATGGATGAACGTTGGGTATAATTTCCCCCCTCAATGGGTGTTTATCAGCACCGTGAACATTTGTTTTTCCTATTTTGCCAGCCTGGAAGTGTTGTTCAGTTTGTGGTTTTTTGATTTGTTTTTTACAATCGAAGCAGGCATTCTGGATCAGGTTGGCATCACGGCCTTTACCCGGTATTATGCCTCGCATCGCTACATCTGGCAAACGACCGGGGCATGTGTGACTTTGGCCCTGTGGTGGGTGCTTATTTCACGCCATCATGTCAAAGATGCTTTTAAAAAGGCTTTGCATCCCAACAGCCCCCACATAGATGATCAGAAAGAGATGATGTCGTATCGGGGGGCTTTTATAGGGCTTGCGGTTTCATGCGTTTATGGGGTTTTGTGGTTGTTGGAAGCCGGAATGGATGTGAAAGTGATTGTTATTTTGTTTCCGGCCATGTTTTTGTGTTATGGGGCGATTTCGAAAATTCTGGCTGAATCGGGTTTGATTTACGTCAATTTGCCCGTCTCTTCGGTCACGCTGACCACAGCCTTGCTGGGAGGGGCCAGTGCCATTCCGGCGGCCACGCATGCCATGTTATATCCCACGTCGGTTGCGTTGAACCACTTTAAAGGATTCACCTTTTCAATGGGCATGCACGCCAATCGTTTGGGCGATTTTGTCACAAGTGGCAAACGGCGGTTATTCTGGGGGTTGGGTGTGGCTTTTGTGGTGGGCATGGTGGCTTCCACGCTGTTTACCATCTGGTTGGGTTACCGCATTGGCGGGTACAATTTTGAACCCAACTGGTTGATTATTCACGCCGGCGCAGGCGGGTATCAAGGTGCTGTTAATGCAATTGTGTCGCCCGAACCTATGGAAATCATTGACTACTGGTTTTTTGTCATTGGATCGGTTGTTATGGCCGGTATGCTGGCCATCCGATACCGGTTTACATGGTGGCCGTTTCATCCCATCGGTTTTGCGCTGTCGGGCACGATGCTGGGGCGGTTAACCAGTTTTACCATGTTTGTGGCATGGTTGCTGAAGTTTTTGTTGCTCAAATTTGGCGGTGCGCCTTTTTATCGCAAGTCCAAACCGTTTTTTATCGGCATGCTGATGGCCTATGTGGCGGCTGTTGCACTTGGGCTGGTGGTCGATGCGATCTGGTTTACACCACAGGGGCATTTTGTGCATCAGTGGTATTGAGAGAGGAATAAGGGAAAAGAGAAAGAATCTTCTTCTTTAGATCTTCAGATCAAGATTTGGAATAAGTGGAAAACTGACGATGGACGATTGACCATAGACGATAGTAAAACCAAGCTTTTAACTATCGTCCATTGTCTATCGTCAAAAATTCAAGTTTGTTATCTGAAATACTATTTCTTTCGCCAAAAATGGATATTCTACGGGTTTGCGAATCTTGATTTTTATTCCGGGAGGGGCACATGGTCTGGTTATGGGGGGTGATGGTATTTTGTCTGGTTCTTTCTTTTGCGCGTCGGGCAATGGCCAAGGAACACACGGTTTTGTACACATCTGAAGAAATCGCTGCCGCACGGGAAAATATCGAACGGTTTGACTGGGCAAAAAAAGAACGGGATCGCGTGTTGGCCATTTGCCAGCCCTGGATTGAGCGGTCAGACGAAGAGATCTGGTCATTGGTGACCGGGCAATCGATTCCGCGCGGCATTCATGTCAACCCCGACCTGGGATGTCCGTCATGCGGGCGCGAGGTGTATCGGTTTGGCAGTTATCCGTGGAAAATTTCGCTGGACAGGCCGTGGAAACTCGAATGCCCGGCCTGTGGCGAGGTGTGGCCCAAGAATGATTTTGGGGCCTTTTACAAAAGCGGCCTGGGGATAGGCGGCGTGTTTGACCGAAAACGGGCCGATGACACATTGTTTTATAATGTGGAAGCTGGGGAAGGCGATCCCAAACGCCATTTTGCAGTGGATGATGGGATGGGGTGGATCGATGAAAAAGGCAATCGGTGGTGGTTTATCGCCTTTTATAGCCATTATTGCACGTGGGCCGAATTGCCCAAAGCCGCCCATGCCCTGGGGTTGGCCTATCTTTATACAGGCGATCCAATGTATGCCCACAAAGGGGCGCTCCTTTTAGATCGCATTGCCGATGTGTATCCCGATATGGATCTGGCGCCGTATTCCAAATTGGATCTTTACAATTCACACGGGGGTACGGGCAATGGCCGCATTCAGGGGTGCATTTGGGAAACGGGTGTGGCAGAAACACTGGCCCTTGCCTACGACATGGTTTATGACGGGATGGTTGGCAATGATCCCCTGGTGACTTTTTTGTCTGGGAAGGCCGCGCAGTGGCAGATTAAAAACGACAAATCGAATGTGGCGCGCATCCGCGAGAATATCGAAACAAATTTGCTGAAGGAGTTTGTCGCGTCATGCCGCGATGGGCGCATCAGTGGAAATGAAGGGATGACACACACGGCCATGGCCACAGCGGCTGCGGTGTTAGATGACCCTGTTGAAACACCCAAAGCAATTGACTGGCTTTTTGAACCGGGCAAACGCGGTGGACACGGCGGCGGGCATATTGAGGCCACGCTGATTGGCGAAGTGGATCGCGATGGTGTGGGCAATGAGGCCGCACCGGGATATTGTTTTATCTGGATGAATCAGTTTTACCGCTGTGCGCAGGTTCTGGAAAAAACGCGGAAGTATCGCGATTGTGATTTGCACCGCGACTTTCCCCGGTTGCGGCGCATGTATGAAGTGCCCTATCACATTACGGCACTGGATCGCTACACGCCGCACATTGGCGATACGGGCAAAACCGGCGATCCGGGCATGGCTTCGGTGAATCTGGACATGGCCGTGGCATGGTTTAAACAGTTTGAAGATGCCTTTTTTGCACAATTGGCCTTTATGTTGAATGGCAATCGCACCGATGGGTTGCATACAGAAATTTGGGATGCAAACCCCGAGGCAGTACAGGACAACATTCAACGGGTTGTCAATCAGGAGGGATCTCTGGAACTGGGCAGTGCCAACATGAACGGGTATGGGTTCACCGTTTTTCGACGCGGGGCGGGAGAAAATCGGCGGGTGGCCTATTTGTATTACGGGCGCAATGGCGGGCATGGGCATCGCGACCAGTTGAACTTTGGCATGTATTATCGCGGCATGGACATTTTGCCCGATCTGGGATATCCCGAATATGCCGATGGCAAATGGCCCAAACGTGCGGGCTGGACATTAAATACAATTTCACACAATACCGTGATGGTGAATCGGCAGCATCAGAAAATCAACTGGGTGGGGCATTGTCTGGGATATGCAGCTTCCGACGGAGTTGGGTTTGTCGAAGTGGCTTCTCCTCAGGTTTATCCAGACACCCAGGATTATCGGCGCACGTTTGCCATGGTTGATGTGTCGGAGACCGAATCGTATCTGGTCGATTTTTTCCGGGTGGCCGGGGGGAATGATCATGTGTTGAGTTTTCATGCCGGAGAAGGAGACGTGGAAACCCACGGTGTGACATTTGTCGAACAGCCCGAAGGCACGTATGCCGGCACGGATATTCCATTTGGAAAACATTTTGACGGGGCTCCCGATGGGCGTTATACGGGCAGCGGGTTTTCATATTTATACGGGGTACAACGTGCCCAAAACCCGGAAAAAGGCTGGTTTGCCGATTGGACGTTGCGCGATACATGGGGCACCCAAATTGGCGATGGGCCTGTGCATGTGCGGTTTCACGCGCTGTCGGTTGTTGATGATGCGTCCATGGCCTGGGGCGATCCGCCGCAAAACAAACCGGGCAACCCCCGGCGGTTGCGATATGGGTTGTTGCACAATGCGGGAGACAACCAGCGCAGCCTGTTTGTTTCGGTGGTTGAGCCTTATTGTGGAAAAGATCCGAATTTGAAAACAGTGAGTCGCGTCGATCTTGGACTGGCGGAAGACGATTTAACAGCCGGGGCCGTGTGTGTGGTTTCTGAAAGTGGGCAAACCGATTTGATCTGGTCTTCGGATGATCCCGCTCGGATTTTTGATATCGGATGTGGGGTGCGGGTTGCCGGGAAATTTGGCGTGGTGTCTCTTAAAAACGGCAAACCGATTTCCATTTTTGTGGTTGGGGGACAGCGCGTGGAAACCCCTGCCGGTGTTTTGAAGATCGAACAGGCGCGTTACAAAGGGGTGATCAAAGATTTTCACAAAGAAGAAAAAGGGCCTGCCTGGATGGTGGTGACGGGCGATGTGCCTGCAGAAGCCGTTGGCGCACAAGTTCGGGTTTTGAACGATGGGGTTCGCGATGCGTGTTATACCATTCAAAATGTTGCAAAACACCCGGATGGTCTGCTTCTCGACTTGGGAGAGACCTCGTTTGTTAGAGGTTTGAAGTCTTTGGAAAATTACAGTTTGGGATATACCTATGATATTGCAGTGGGCGATCAGTTTGAGATTTTGAGCGTTGTTCACATTCGGGTTTCCAGCGCCGATGTTTTGCCGATTGTGGCCACATCGACGTGGACGTGGTCAAATTAAAACAAGGTGGATTTATGAATTTGCATGTTAAACCGCGTTATTATCGATGGCATGTGGCACCAGGGGTTGAATGGGTTGAACCCAACACCCAATATGGTTATCTGGACTGGACAATACCGGTTGATCAAACCGCGTTGATTCTGGTGGATGTGTGGGATCATCATTATTTGAAAGACACAGAGGAACGGGCAGAGGTAATCATTCAAAACAAAATTGTGCCGTTGTTATCGGCTTGTCGAAAGGCGGGAATGCCCATCATTCACGCACCCGCACCCGGTGTGGCAGAGCATCATCCGGCCTGGGTGCGGTTGATTGATGAACGCGACATGAAAAGTGGGGTTGCCAGCCAGTGGCCTCCGGCTGAGTTTCGGCAAAAAAAGGGGGTTTTCCAACAGTATGCAAAACCTGCCGAACCGCGAGAGCCGGAACTGGTTGAATTGCGGGCCAATCGAAAAATGCATCCTCTGGTGCAGGTCGAAGCCGGGGAGGCCGTTGTTTACAATGGTGAAGAAATGCATCGGTTATGCCAGCAGAAAGGCATTATGTTTCTGTTTTTTATAGGATTTAACACCAATGCCTGCATATTGCTTCGCGATTATGGCACGCTGGTCATGGGCCGACGAGGATATGAAATAATCACAATACGAGATTGTACAACAGGTATGGAGTCATTTGAAACGCATGCAGATCTTTGGCAAACACGCGGGGCCATTTTATTTTTAGAGATGTTTGGGCATTATTCAATTGGATCAGAGGACCTTATAACTGGCCTGATTGCATGATCATATAATTTAAAATTTAATTTTTACAATTTTGTAAAAAAACCTTGACAACGGGTTAAAGGAAGATTACTCTTTGAGGAGTTTTATTCTTTTAAAGGCATAAAAAGAGTTTTATTCTCTTTAGTTTAAGTCACAGAAACGTTTCGATTCTTTATGGCAGGTATCCGAGAAATAGCTCGGGAAGTCGGGGTTTCCATCAGTACGGTTTCCTATGCGCTTAATGGTACAAGACCCATCAGTACGGTTACGCGCGAGCGCATTTTAGAAGCCGTACAGCGTTTGGGATATCGCCCAGACGTGAGGGGTCGCAATTTAGGTGCCATGCGGGCCCAGATTGTGGGTGTAGTCATTCCATCATTAACGGCCTATTATATTGCGCCTTTGCTGGCTCAAATTGATCATGCCCTTGTTGAACGCGGTTATCGATTGCTCATCACCCATGCCGGGCACCAGAAAGACTTTAATCACCTGTTTGAAAAAGGCCAGGTAGATGGGGTCGTTGTGGTGGTTTCTGCATTGGCAGACGGTGGGCAGGAACTGATTTCCTGGGTTCATCAGCTCGGAAATCACGAGTTACCGTGTGTGG
>CAXNEV010000196.1:0-6934 GCA_964200925.1 Candidatus Latescibacterota bacterium
TTCGCAGATTCGCAGATTCGCAGATTCGCAGATTCGCAGATTCGCAGATTCGCAGATTCGCAGATTCGCAGATTCGAAAAACCGGAAATTTATTTCTGGATGAACCCTTAAAAAGCAGTTGTGACACATCACATGCAATTTTGACTGTCTTTCACTCTCTCAATGCGGCCACCGGATCAATCGATGCCGCATCGCGTGACGGAAATCGCGTAAAAGTAAAACACAAACCCACAGCAACCGCCGCAATCAATAGAAAATCAACCGCGTACATCCGAACGGGCAAGGCATTGATAATATAAAGCTGACCCGGCAATTGAATCAGATGAAAGGTTTGTTGCAACCAGCACACCAAAAACCCAAATAAACTACCCATCGTCACACCGGCCAATCCAATGCTCATGCCCGACAGTGTAAAAATTTTGCCGATATTTTGAGGTGTGGCCCCCAGTGTTTTCAAAATGCCAATTTCTTTGCGTCGCTCAGACACTGTCATCGTTTGAATGCTGATAATATTAAACCCGGCCACCGCCACAATCAAACCCAACACCAGAAAGCTGAACCATTTTTCTAACCGGATCGATGCATACAAATGCCGATACGTATCCATCCAAGGCACCACTTCAAAGTCTGTTGCCGTTTGTCGCACCACTGGCAATATCTTTTGAGACATGGATTCTGCCAGAAAGGGATCGTCTAACCGCAGTTGAATGCCCGAAATCTGATTGGTCCAACCCAGATCGCGCTGGGCCGCTTCAATGGAAACAAACACCAGCGCCGAATCAAATTCATCCAGTCCTGTATTAAAAATACCCGTCACCACATAACGACGCCACTGTGCCGTTTGGCCCATCAACACTTCTTTGGGCAACAGTCCCAGCATAATTTCAGTGCCCAGCAAAGCGCCCAAACGATCGGCCAATCCGCGCCCAATTATCATGCCATAAACTGTGCCAGAACCCTCTGAGGGCTGTGGCCCCAAATCCAGATCGCCATCACCAGCCCATCGGTATTTTTCCAGATCGGTCACAACAACCAGGTCCGACGCACGAACCCCGCGCACCACCACACCCGACTGAATCATCTCGCCACCCGCAGGGCGTCGCAAAACAAATCCTTCCGAAGCCACAAAAGGCGCAACCGCACGCACACCCGTTTGTCGTTTCAGCCCGACAATCATATCTCCATCCAGAGCCATGCGCTGACCGTGTGGCCGTTGAATGATCACATGGGGATTTAGCCCCAGCAGACTGTTCCACAACAACTCGGAAAACCCGTTGAACACCGACAACCCAATCACCAGGGCCGCCACGCCAATGCCAACGCCAAACACCGCAATCAACGCCGTCATCGATACCTGTTTTTGGTGTCGCATCGACAACAAATGCCGACGGGCAACATACCATTCAAACCCCATGCTTTACTCTCCCCTGCACACTGTTCGGGCAACCCGCTGAGTCGTCCCCTTATGTATCTCTGCATGGCTAAACTCATTCATACCGAATGGCCTCCACCGGATCCAATTGCGCCGCCCTGCGCGATGGCAATAAAGTAAACAGATAACAGATCAGGAAAGCCAAAACCGATGTCATAACAAAATCAAACAAATGCATATCCACCGGCAAGGCATCAATAAAATAAACATCCCCTGCCAGTGTAATGGGCGCATACGTTTGTTGAATAAAACACAGCAAAAACCCCAATCCATTGCCAAATAACACGCCGCTCAAACCAATAAAAATTCCCTCGCGGGTAAAAATCCGGGCAATGCTTTTAGGCGTGGCTCCAATGGCTTTCAAAATGCCAATTTCTCGACGCCGCTCGACAACCATCATGGTCAAAATGCTCACAATATTAAACCCGGCCACCACCACAATCAAACACAGCACGACAAAACTCGCCCACTTTTGCAACCAGATCCAGGCATACAAATTGCCCTGCATATACATCCAGGAAGACGGAAACAAGTCGGGAAAGGTCCCCGATAACACTTCGCGCAACTCGCCGCTGACCCGATTGGCTTCAAATGCATCTTTAAGCCGAACCTGCACCCCGGTGATCCAATCGTTCCACCCCAAATCGCGTTGTGCCGCTTGCAGGGAAATGAACACGAGGGCCGAATCAAATTCGTAAAAACCCGTGTCAAAAATTCCGGTCACCACATACCGGCGCAACGGCGGCAAATGGGTCATTGGCTCATCGGCATTTTTGGGTGCCACCACCAACCGCAGATCCGCACCAACCACAACACCAAGTTTTTCTGCCAAATCGCGTCCAATCACCACGCCAAAAACCTGGCGATTTTGAACCGTGTCTTGCAAAAATAGATTCAATGTGCCCATCTTCAAATAATCGGCGACATCGCTGGTATAACGCATTCTTTCCGGATCAACCCCTCTGACCATAACCCCTGACGCAACCGCACCGGCACGTTCTGTGTGACCCAGGGCAAACCCCTCAGCTTCAATAAAAGGACTCACACCCGTCACATCGGGATAGGCAGACAGCAATTGCAAAATTTGTCCATACTCGTCAATGTGCTCGCTATAAGGACGACGCACCGTGATATGGGGGTTCATACTCACCTGTCGATCCCAGATCATGCCCGCATACCCATTCATCACCGACAGCGTAATCACCAGTGCCGCCACCCCAAGCCCCACACCCACAATGCCAATGGCCGCTGTTACCACCACACGCCGTCGCATCGACCGAAAATGCCGCCGGGCAATAAACGATTCAAACGTCATAACATTTCTCTCTGTATGCGCATCACTTCGTTTATGCCTTCTTGAAATGAACGCGGTGCAAATCCCAATTCGCGTATGGCAACATCAACATCAAACACCCGATGTTCGCGCATGCGATGTATCTGATCGGTTCGCACGGGCAATTTTAAACCCAATTTCTCCACAACAGTCAAAAAAACCATTGCAAAAAACAGCGGAACATGCACTTTGACCACCCATTTTCCAGACTGGCGAATCAGCACATCGAGCATCTCATTATAGGCCATTGGATAAGCCCCCGCCAGTTCATAGGCTTTTCCCACTGCACCTGAACGCATCAAAGCCCCCACAACTGCCTGGGCCACATCGGCCACATAAACGGGCTGCACCAGATTGTGCCCCCCACCCAAAATGGGCATCACCGAAAAACGAGTCAAAAATTTGCGCAAAAAAGAAATATTGCGATCATCCCCTGGCCCATAAATCATGGTCGGACGCAAGAGTGTATAATCCAACCCCGAAGCCATCACCGCCTGTTCACCGGCAACAATTTCGGTCACTTCTGATGTTTTCAGACGAGAAAACAGCCAGGTTGAACTGAAAAAAACAACCCTTCGAATTCCCATTTTCTGGCATGCGTCAATCACCATCGGCGCATAGCGAAGATGGGCCACACTGATCACAGCATCAACACCCTGCAGCGCATCCATCCATGCAACAGGCTGTGTTAAATCTCCTGTTATCAGAGATAGGCCCAGTCGTTCCAGAAATGCCACCTGGCTTGTTTTTCGCACCAGACAGCGCACATCAAATTGCCCCGCACACAGGGCTTCAACGACAAAACGGCCTGTGTATCCCGTGGCACCCGTTACAAAAATCATGACCCAAAAACCAGTGTGTGATAAAGTGCATCCAATTCGTCTGCCATGCGCAGGTGGGAAAAATGCGATAGCGCATAAACCCGGGCCTGGTGTCCCATTTCCTGTCGGCGTGTGTGGTCTTGCAACAACTCATACACAGCCTCCGTTAAGGCATCCACATTTCCCGGTAGCACCAGCACCCCGGTGTCTCCATGGCGCACAATTTCGGGCACCCCACCAACTTTAGTGGCTACCACCGGCACCCCACAAATCATGGCTTCCATCAAACTCATGCCTGCCCCTTCATAATCAGAACACAAAACAAACACATCCAGCCCCGTCAAAAAAGCTGCCCGATCCTGGAGAATGCCCAAAAATTGCACCGGATTGCCACGCATATGTGACAACTTGTACAAACGCGGTTCTTCATGCCCGCCTCCGGCGATCACACACTCTGTATCGGGCAACCGCTGTTTCAGGCGCTGTGCCATTTCTACAAACAAATCCAGCCGCTTAATGGGATAAAACATGGCCAGTGTGCCCACGCGCAACACATTTTGAGAGGATTGGGAACCGGGTTCAAAATCAGCCATCACAATGCCATTGGCAATCACACTGAAATCATCAGGGCTGCCCATTTGATACAACAGAAATCGGTCTTTCAATGCCTTGCTTACACACACAAACCGATGTGTCACGCGCCCCATCAGCCGTTCAACCTCTAAAAACAACCTGCTTTTTAACGGGGGAAAATATCCCTCTAACACATCCCCATGATAGGTATGCATAATAACCGGAACACGCGCCAACCAGGCCGCCAACCGACCCAAAATGCCTGCCTTTGACAAATGGGTATGCACAATGTCAAATTTTTCAGCACGTATCATCTGCCACAAAACCCAAAAGGCCCGCCAGTCGCGAATGGGATGCAATGCGCGTTGAAGCGTTGGCACAAATCGAATGTCAACACCCAGTTTGCGCGCTTCCTCAATCATACTGCCTTCTTCTATGCCTGGATATCCCGTGGCCAAAACAATGCGATATCCGCGTGTTTTCAATTCGCGAATGGCGGTTAACACACTTTGCGGTGCTCCGCCAACAGCCAATCGAGTAATCACAAATAAAATGGCGATGGGACGATCCATCGCATCTCCTCAACATAAGGTCAAACAAAAAGGGGGAAATTAGAACCGGAAGAATTTCAAAATGGCCCACACACCAACGCGGCGGCGGCGTTGAATCACCTGGCGCTGACGCCAGACTTTTGGCAACAATTTCAAAAAATCAATATGAGACACCACAAACAAAGGCAACCGATTGGGAACCCGAAACAAAATCATCAACCAGTGCAAGAGTTCACCCAACGATAAAAAAGGCAACAACACCAACAATTCTAAAAAAGATGTATTTTTTGTTACAATCAAATAGCGATTTTTCCAGATATGCCGTTGCACAAAGGCCGGTTTGCTCAACGTGCGCACCTTGCCCCCTTGTGATGCCGATCCCAAATGATGACCGATCACATCGGGTGCAAAAACACACCGCCACTTGCGCAGGTGTGCCCGCCATGCCAAATCCATGTCTTCCCAGCACAAAAAAAATGACTCATCAAAAAACATCCCTTCTTCGGCAATGTCATCCAGCATAACCCGCCGACAAAACAACGCCGCCCCACTACCGGCAAACACATCTTCAGGGTTGGCCACATTTGAGCCGTTCACCACTTTCAACCAGGGCTGAACATAAACCCCCACATAATCAATGACATCGGTATCGGCTTTGTAAATTTTAGCCGCAACAGAACCAATATCTGGCGCCTGCTGCATGACCTGGCTGGCACGGCACAAAAAATCCCGATCCAAAAACACATCGGTGTTCAGGATCAGGATATAATCACCACGCGCCTGTTGAATGCCCAAATTATTGCCCCGGGCAAATCCTTCATTGGTCGATTGCTCAATCAAATGAATTGAGGGATACCGTGCCCGAATCAAAGCAACCGAATCATCCGTCGATCCATTATCAACCACCACCACTTCGTCGGGAGGTTGTGTTTGCGCAAAAACGGCATCCAGACATCTCTGAATAAAACCCGCACCATTCCAGTTGGTTATGACCACCGTTACAGTGCCTATTTGGGTTTCGGGCATCACATCATCAAGACTTTGTTTTTTCAAGCGACCGCAACCGATCTCGAAGCCGCGCCGCCTGCTCATAACGCTCTTCAGCAATAGCCGTTTGCAATTCCTGCACCAGTTGCTGTTCGACACTCATCGGTTGATCGCGTCCAATTTCATCGGCCCAGGTCGACAAAGCCTGCAATTCCTCTTCTGGGTCAATGATATCTTCCAAACCCGCAACACCCGCTTTAATTTTTGCCATACCTTCTTCAATGCGCTTGAGTGCTCCTGTATAATCGCCATTTAACAAACACAGCTCGCCTTTGCCTCGGGTGTGAATCATGAGCACATAAGGCCGATATTGTTCGAAAGAATGTCGATCTTCCTCATTCTCGGCATAAGACTTGACCAGATCGAGAATCGCCAGATTGTGTGTGGTATCGTGAACCACACCGTCAAAATCGCCCAGCCGCAACAAACAAATATAGCGATGATAAAACAGCAACCCCTCCTGGCCCAACTCGCCACAAGCATCAACATCGAGGCGAAAGCTCGAATCCGTACCGTGTTTTGCCCGGTGTGTTTCCAAACAATCCAGATAATAATCCAGCAATGACGGATGCCCATAGGGCCGCACCCCATCAGGTCGATCGCATAATTCCATTTGCAACACCCCCAGATCAAGGCGCACCTGGAGTTTTTCATGCCCGTCTCGCCCTCGGATTTTTCGCGCACAAATATCCGTTGGGTCAAATGGCCAATTATTCAAAAAGGGTGAAAGATCGCGATTCATATACTCTACCCTTCATCGGGAGTTACTGGCTATGGGTTGAAAAAACGCCCGAATCGACACAGGTTGAATGAGACACCTTATTTAAACAGATAAGGGTGTAAAAAATATGGAGAAAAGCCCAATAAAAGTCAAATAGTTACTATGTTGAATCATCTTGCCCAAAGCGCTTGACACAACATGGCGAGAACCGTATTTTCAAAAACACCCCGATAACTTACAAACAGACCCCTTTTAAGTCAAAGCGCCATGGCAAAATCTCAGCGTGAAGGCACCATCACAAGGCAGCATCTGGCCCATTATTTTGTTGCCACAGAAACCGACCTAATTATCTGCGCCCTATCCAGTAAATTGCGCAAAGACCTTCAATACCCCGAAGCCGATGCGGGCTCGCGACGGCAGCGGGTACAGTCGGTGCGTCGCGTGTCCGTGATTGAT
>CAXNEV010000197.1:0-6918 GCA_964200925.1 Candidatus Latescibacterota bacterium
ACATCCGGTGATCAAAAATCCCGTATTCCCGCGCCTTCTGAATTTCCAATAAATGCCGATGTTCATCTTGGGCATCTCGGGCAAAAAACAAATGCCTGTCAAATTGGATCATTGCCACATTCAGCCAGCACCCATATAATCCCACCACAAGGCCCACAAGGCCCACACGCCGCATGGGCCAAATGCCCAAAACCACCCTGTCACTTTTCCCGACAAGGCCCAACACAACCCAAAGCGGCAACAGGGCCACCGCCTGCTCTCTGGGAAAACTGAAACAACTGTGTATCATCAACGCCAGAGCGCCCAAACCCACACACAAAAGCGGCAGGGCCATCTCCTGATCCTTGTGCAATTGGTGCCAGAATTGCCGCACAATCATCCACAGCAAAATCAGATACACCACAAACCCCACACTTCCCAACTCCGACCAGATCCACAGCCAGTCGTTGTGCGGCCGATCCGGCGCCACCTCAATGCCAATCACATCACCACGATCGTACCGGGGATAATAAGCCGACCAATTGTCCAGCCCCACCCCAAAAACCGGATGATCCAGAATCATGTCCAGCGTGTGTTGCCAGATGCGCAAACGCCCGCGATCTCCCCCAGGTCGGGTTATGGATGTCACTGTTGAAGAAACCTGCGTTTTTGTCTCATCCATGCGAGACAGGCTTGCATCTTGAAAATTGGGAGGCACAAAAACGGCCAAAAAGACGATGGCGCATAACCATCCAAATCCCCACCAGCGCCTGTGCAAAACCCTGTAAATCTGCAACAACAACGAGCCGTCAGGAAAACGCACGCGCCAGGACAGAATCAATCCCAGACACAATGCGGCTCCCACGCCCAACCAGGCCCCGCGTGTGCGCGTAAAAATGAGAAACGCCGCCATGCTTCCTGTCGCCAAAAACCCCAGCAGGACATCAAACCGGCGGCGCTGAAACAGCAACAAACAACTCCATAACAGAGCAATGGACAAATGCATGGCGGCAATATTGCGAAACCCGAACGTGGCACTCGGCCGACCGGAGGAAGGCAGTTGTGCCCACGAAACGCCCAAATATTCCAAAATGCCAAACCCGGAAACAAGCATGCCGCCAATTGCCACACAACGCGCCAACATCACCATGTGCTGGTTGGTCACCAGCACGGCCGTTGCAAACCCCACAAACAACCCGCCAAGTTGCAAGGTCAACATCCAGGCGGCATAATCCGGGTTTAAGCTGCGCATGGCCTGCAAACAGGAAATGATCGCAAACAACACAAGGGGCCATGTAAAGGGCGGGCGAACCCCCGCACCCGCGTTGATCCAGCAAACCATGCCCAACACCACACACACACCCATCAACACAAGTCCTTTGGGAGCGGCAAATGATTCGGGCAACATCACCAAGGGCATCAACACCAGGCACACACACAACGGCCACACGCCAAAATCCATTCGCCATCTGTCAAACAGGGTTTTCAATAAGCACCCCTTGCCAGAATCACTTTGGGAATGGTTTTGAGCATGATTTTCAAGTCAACCAGCGGAGACCAGTTTTCGATATAATAAAAATCAAATCGCAGCGTCTCATCAAAAAGAAGATCGCTGCGCCCGCTGATTTGCGCCAAACCTGTAATGCCCGGCAACACCTCAAACCGCTTGCGCTGCCAGGGTTGGTATTGATCGACCTCCGAAGGCAAGGGCGGGCGCGGGCCAACCAGACTCATGTCGCCGCGAAACACATTGATCAACTGCGGCAATTCATCAATGCTAAATTTGCGAATCACCCGCCCCACTTTGGTTCGGCGCGGATCATCGCGCATTTTAAACAACGGCCCCTGTGCTTCATTCAATGTGGCCAGGGCCTCTTTTTGGGCATCGGCATCCTGTTTCATCGACCGAAATTTGAAACACCGAAAAGGCCGCGCGCCTTTGCCAATGCGCGTTTGAGAATAAAATATGGGACCGCGCGATTCCAGCTTGATCAAAAGGGACACCACCATCCAGACAGGCGCAGTTGTTAGAAGTAAAAACGTGCCAACGATCAGATCAATGCCGCGTTTTAACAATCGGCTCGAACGCAAAAAAATGCGTTCTTCCAGCACAAAAATTGGCACCCCTGCCACTTCGCGCACCTGAATGCGGCTGGTTAAAACATGAAACAATGTGGGCACCATGCAAAACCGCACCCGCGACTCCTGACAAATGTGCATCAGCGTCATAATGTGTTCGGGTGCCGATTGCTGGGTGGCCATCATCACCTCTTCGGCAGGATGTGTTTTTAATACCTTTCGAAGCGCTTCCGCTTCGGGTTCAACCACCGGACCCACAGGCAAATATCCCAATTCGGGATTGGTGCGCAACAGGGCATAAAACGACTGGCCAAACGCACTGTCAGACACCACCACCACCTTCGTCAATCCCCCTCCGTGGCGGCGGTACAAAGACAGGATCACATCAAATAACAACCGCCAGCACGTCAACAGCACACACCCGATTAACCACGACATGGCAATGACAATGCGCGAATAGGTCTCGATAGAATCTCCCGGCAATCGCCCGCGAATGGCAAACCCCACTGCCGCCGCAATCACATGGGCCAGTGTAACCGATTTTAAAACGGCAAAAAAATCGTCAATGCCAAAACAAGGCTGCTGCAAACGATACATGCCCGATGCATAAAGTGTGACAAAACTGACAAACCCGATCAAAAAAGAAAACCGAAAATACGTGGCAAAATCGGCTTCGGGCGGAGGGGGGAAAAAAGGCAAATGAAACCGCAGCCAATAGGCACTGATCAAACCGCCAGCCACGATGCAAACATCGACCACGGCCAGCAAAATTTTGAATGCCGCTTTGAGATCCACGCGTTTCAAACAATCTCTCCTTTAAAACAAAAACCTTTCCTCGGCAAAGAAGAAAGGCTGCTCATACAACCACAACAGGCATCTTCAACGCTGCCCAGGATGTTTGACCCCATCAAACAATGGCAAATCATCGCGCACCAGTGTCTCCTGTTTTTTATGGCAAGAAGGACACAAACTGATCAAATTGCTCAACCGGTTGGCTTCCAGCGGGGATTCAAACAACCGAAACGGCACTTTGTGATGCACATCGAGTTGTCGGCCCAGTTCGCCTTCGCTGACCCCGCAAAGCTGACAGCAAAACCCATCGCGTTCTCTGGCATTTTGCGATTGGGTTCTCCAGTTGCCCCCCCGGTGTTCTGGCCGGCCTTCGAGGTGCAGTTCAAAGGGGTGATCCAGTGTTTCCAGATCCCAATGAGACCGACACGTTTCCCCACAAAACTTCGATTGAATGCCCTTTTCAACATACCATTTGGGTTGCAAAAACTGACGCCCGCACTGTACACACTTCACCGCCACAGCCTCTTCTTTCCGAAGCTGTGACTCTTCTTTAAATGTCAACCGCACTTGCGGCGATGATATCGGAATCCGGGTATTTTTTTTCCTGGCCATAATCAAATAGAGAAGGAGGGTTCAAGCTGATAGCTGAAATTTCCTTTAAAACACCGGTGTTACCACCACCACCGTACTGTCGCGCGGCAAGGTCGTTTTGTTAAACACTTCCAGCAAACCCGCACTGCTTTCTACCCGTCGCAATCGAAAAACTGCTTCCGTGGTGCGAATGGTGTCAATGGTGGCATTAATGGTATCGGCAAATGCCCGTGTGCCGCCGCTGCTCAAATCGCGCAAATGCGCCACAAACCGCCGACGGCCTGTGGGCAATTGCGACACCCGAATGCGACGGCTGAGCGTGCCATCCGACAGCACCGAAAACTGATCGCCCAGCCCAACCGAAAGCAGCGGCAACATCGTTAATTGCGGATGAGAGGCAATGGTTATGACTTCCAAAATATCGAGAATTGATGTGGTTGGCAACCCGGCCAAAGTGACCGAATCAACCTTTGAAGTATCGATGCGGGCCAAATCAATCACCGTTCGAAAATCAACGGTGCCCCCAACGCGATTCAAATTGACCTGAATCAATTCGGTCTGCCCCACGGTGATGGTCGAATCGGCAGAGCCTCGAAATCGCAAAATATTGTCCGTGTCAAATGCCGTTACCGTAAAACGGCGTTTGCCAGTGGGAATATCGGCCACCTGTCCAACCGAGAGATTTCCGCCTGGAATGGGAAAGTTCATATCCCGTTCAATATTGCGGATCAAATCGGAATCCACCGAGGACACACCCAATCGCACGCGCAAAATCAATCCGCGCGAAAACGAAGGAATCTGTGCCGTCACCAGCGCACTGCCCGTTTCCTGGCTCAATCCTCCTGGTCCAACCACTTCAAAAGGACTGGTATTGCACCCGATCCAGATTGCCCCCACCAGCAGGGCAACAATCCAGATAGGTTTGTTGTGGGCAAGTTTTTGAAATATAGGTCTGATCATAGTGCGAAGTCAAATGCCAGCACCACGTTCACTGGCCAGTTAAAAATTGAAGACGGGATCTCGCAACCTGCACCTGTGGCAGGTCGCCACCCGTCCAACGTTTTAAAAATTGATCGTAGGCCACCACGGCATCCGACAAACGGCTTTGTGCTTCAAATACACGTCCCAGGCTAAACAGCAGTTCAACGCGATCTGGATGCATTTTAAAAGCACTTGAAAAAACCTGCTCGGAAGCTTTAAACTGGCCGCCGGCAAAAAGCGCATTCCCTTTGGCAACCAGCCCTTCTATATTATCTGGTTCATACATCAAGCCCTGTTGGGCCATTTTTACCGCATCTTGCCAGTTTCCCTGTCGGCGCAAAACAATGCTTAAATTGGCATGTGCCGCCACCAGAGTTGGGCCGTATGTCACAGCCTGTTCATAAGCCACCCGCGCAGAATCCAGTTGGCCCATTTCGGCATACAGGCTGCCCAGGTTGTTCAAGGTTTCGGGCGATTGTGCATCCAGAGATAGCGCCTGTTGATAGGCATCAAAGGCCTGTTTTTGTTTCCCAAGCCCCCGGAAGCTGTTGCCTATGCCGTTCCAAAGCCCCAGCGAATACGGGTGAAACTGGTTGCCCTGTTCATACTGTGCAAGTGCCCGATCATACTGGCCGATTGATTCATAGACATGCCCTTGCATCAGATACACCTCTTCATCAAGCGTCCCAAAGGTCAACGCCGCTTGAGAAGCCGCCACCACCTGGGGCCATTGTTTTTGTTCAAAAGCAATTCGGGCAACAAGCACATGTTTGTCAAACCCAACGTGTTGCAACACCCCATATCCACTCAGGCCAATCACCAGCAATCCGCCACTTAAAATCCATTTATGCCCAGGCAAAACCCTCTGTTTTTCTCTTTGTAATACCCCGGTACCCACCACACACAGATAAAAGGGCAGCCAGGTGCCCGGAAACGACCGGGAAAATCCAAAACAACCCGTGACCAGCACCCCCCCCAACCCGCACAACAACCCAAGTTGCAAAGCTTTTTGCTGCTGGCCTTTCAAATTTTGCCAACCCAACCAGAAAACGGCTGTGATAAAAAAGAAATAAGCCACAAAACCCAGCGTGCCCATTTCTGACCAGATGCCCAGAATATCCGAATGCGGGTGCCTGGGAACCATCTTAAAATCGATCATATCGCCTTTGGCAAATGCGGGATAAATTAAGCGCCAATTGCCCGTGCCCACCCCAAACACAGGATGGGATGCAACCATTTCCATCGTGTGACCCCACAGCGCAAGTCGCCCTTTGTCGCCATCGGTTTGAACCATCGACAACACGGCTTGATCCAGTTGAGCCTTGCCATGCCACATCGCCTCTCCTGCCCCTTTTTCGATGTGTGCAGGCATGAAAGCCACACAAACCACCAAAATGAGAGCAACGGCCACACTGCCCAAACGCGAAGGCATCCCCATTTTTTTTAAAAATGGATCGCGGCCAAACAGAAAGAGAACACATAGCCCCAAAAGAAACGCCGCGCCCAACCCCACCCAGGCCCCGCGCGAACGGGTTGAAATGAGAAATGCCAGCTCAAGCCCCCCCACCAGCCCCCAGCCCCACACCGCATACAAAGACCGTGTCCGCCACCAGCACCACCCCGTTAAAGGCAGCATCCCCACGATATAGGCCGCTGCCAGATTGCGATGCCCCAATGTGGCACTGGGCAACCCGGAGGTGAGAACCCACGAAGCCGCGATGCCCTCAAATTGCAACAGACCCAACAGCGACAACCCACCCGCCACCACACAGGCCACACAAAGAACAGCAACAAAACCCGATTCGTTTAACCCATGTAAAAGGGCCAGTAAAAAAAATGTTCCCGCCAGTGTTGTGGCAATGGGCAAAATGGAAACCACGGGTCTTTGCGCCACCAACACCGAAACAACTTCTGCCAGCAAACAAAATAGCGCCAACAAACCTGGCAAAGAAACCCGCCAACGGCCAGACAACAGCCACACACACACGCCTAAAAATGCAGCCCCATGCAAAACCATCACCTGGGGCAATTGGACAAACCGATCCAAACCATCCATTTGAGCCATCGGCATCAGCACCACAGCACCCATGCCGACCCAGGCCATTAATTTGCACCCATCAGTCATGTGACATCAGCAAGTAAGAACTCGTTTTAAAATTGGTTTTCGGTTTTGCGGATCGCCCATTCGTCTATTCGCATATCATCCGGGAAACCAGTTAAAATTTTCGCGCATTCCGGCAAACAAATTGGTCAGCATATGCTGAATGGCCTGCGTCCAGATGCGTTCTTTGTCCAGAGCGCTCAAATAGCTGGTGCGATCATCACCTGAGGTGGGAAACATGCGCACGCCCTGATTTTGAACGCCTGTGCCCGTTAGCGAAAAAGCCACCACTTTGCCATTTTCTCTGCGATCCACAATGCGAATATCGGCGGCCAGAAGGGCCCGTGTTTGTGGCAAACCCACCACCAGAGGCACGTTGGCCTTGGCCCCGCGTT
>CAXNEV010000198.1:0-6898 GCA_964200925.1 Candidatus Latescibacterota bacterium
AAATTTATCGGGCTGCATGGTGATTCCCGATGGGGCCTGGTATCCGGTAATATCGAGTGTTCCCTCGCCTGTATTGTTGAGGTCGAGGGAGATGGCTTTGGATTGGCCAACTTCCATTTTGGTGCCAAAATAGAGCTGGCGCAGCGACATGGCAATGACCGGGTCTTTGTTGAGCAGGGCATCAACCATCTGATTGATTTTGACATAACTTTGCACAGCGCCAACGCCATTGGTTGCCAATCGCACCACGCGATTTTGATCCACAACCAGCAGATCTTCAAGCCGGGCGCCGGCATAATTGGTGCCATTGGATGCCCGGAGCAAAATGGGAGCGGTAACACCGGTGAGTTGTCGATAGGATTCGGCCTGGAGTTTGTTTCCATTCCAAACGTCGAGAACAAGAACCTGAACGCCGGGTTTGTTTTTGTTGAGTTGGTTGATTTTTTCTTCGAAAACTGGCCCTGCCAGTTGGCATGTGCCTCAGTTGTAACCGACAAAAAGCAGAACGGAGACAAGTCCCTGACCATCATTGATGCCGCGAACATTATCACCAGTATCCAGAAGTTGAAATGCAGATATTTTGTCTCCCACACGCGGTTGTGCCGATGCCCAATTGCTGAAGCTGAGAATTGCCAGTGTTAATAGGAGAATAAACATGCGCTTATTTTTCATACACGGCTCCTGATAGGGGTTTCCGGTCATTAAAACTGTTTTGAATCTGTTAAATCCATGAGATTTATCATTTTTTCATCAGATTTTCTGCATAAAAAGTAGCCCTTTTTGTGCAAAGACAATCTGCTAAATAAAATATAGCAAAAAATGTTCTCAATATTCTGGATGATATGATTTTATGGGGTTTGTTCTTGATTTCAGGTTTTGCTTTCTCTACATTGTAATTTTAACGCACATTCCTTTCTTCCGGTTCCCGATTCCTTGTATCGATCTATGGCGCTTTCCCCCAACGCGTTTGAAAATCTGTTGCAACGTGCCATTGCCCTGCGAGATCGGGGGGAATTTGTTGCGGCTGTGGCCGATTTTGACCGGGCAGTTGCACTTGCCCCCGACGATTCCTGGGTGTGGACCAACCGGGCCATTGCCTGTGGGTTAATGGGACATTTTGATGAGGCGATAGACAATTTTGGCCGGGCCATTGCGTTTGATCCCAATGATGCACATGCCCTGGCCAGCCGTGGCGAAACGCTGCGCGAAATGGGTCGATTGGAAGAGGCGTTTGCCGATTTGAGCCGTGTGATTGCACTGGATCATGCCTACTTTGGGGCGTATCTCAGCCGGGGGTATGTGCTGTTGCAACTGGGTGATCTGGACGCGGCAGCCGTTGATTTTGATCGGGCAGTGGGTCTTGGCAAGGGTCATCCAGACGCATTTGTTGGGCAAGGGGAAGTATGCCATCGCCGGGGTGATTTTGACGGGGCGGTTGCGGCTTTTACCCGGGCATTGGATGTTTTTCCAGACCATATGGCGGCTTTGTTGGGCCGGGGTGACATGTTGCGCCAAATGGCGCGGGTTGAAGCATCCGTGGCCGATTTTGACCGGGCTTTATCTTTCAATCCAAATGCGGTTGCCGCTCTGGTTGGGCGCGGTTTGGCCTATTGTCAGATGCGCCGATTTGACGAGTCTCTTGCCGATCTGGATCGGGCTGTTGCTGTGGCCCCCGATGATCCCAATGTCTGGGTGGGACGCGGTGATATGTTGCGTCAAACCGGGCATCATGCAGAAGCCATTGCGTCATTTTCTCGAGCTCTGGATTTGTCTCCCAACCATCTTTGGGCATTGATTGGACGCGGGGTGGTTTATCGCATGGCACATGATTTGGAAGCGTCTTTGTCCGATCTGGATCGGGCCTTGAAAATAAATGAATACGATCCGTGGTTGTGGACCCATCGGGGGGAAACGCGGCATTTGTTGGGGCAATATGAAGGCGCTGTTTCCGATTTTTCCCAGGCTCTGGTTATAGACGCCGATTTTTCCCAAGCTCTGATTTGTCGCAGCGAAACGTATCGGCAAATGGGGCGGTTTGTGGAAGCCGTTGAAGATATGAACCGGGCGAACAGAACATGAATGGGGTTCGCAAAATTGTCAATGCGGATCGCACGGTTCCTTTTCGAGAAACCATTGCGCGATTTTCGGAAGCACTTAAAAAAAAATGCCGATTTTGCGCACGGGCGCGACAATTTTATAAAACGGTGTGGATTGCCGATTGTTATACCGATTATGTACAATCGGCCCTGTTTCGCAAATACGAAGGCCCTTTAATGGAAGGCCTTGCCCTTCGCACGATGGGCAAGGGCCTGTCAGAACATCAGGTTTTGGCCGGGGCACTGGCCGAGGCGGTTGAGCGCATTTCTTTTTTTGATGCACTGGCAACGGGTCGCAACACGCCTATTTATGAACTGACGCCCGATGTTAGGCTGGTGCCAACGGGTTTAAAAGCGGCAGATGTGCCCCATTTAAACGATTCGGCCAATGGGGTGTCGGCGGGCAATACGGTGCTGGAATGCGTGTTTCACGGTTTGCTGGAGATGCATGAGCACTTGGATGTGGGCATGCATTTTTATTGGCCAGGTTTGAAACACCGCCAGTTTATCAACCCAGCACTGGCCGGGTTTTCGTTTGAGGTTGCCAACAAAATGCTGGCTGTGGCAGTGCCCGGAGAAAACCCGCGCGTAACGACGGTGCATGCGGTGGTGTGCCCAAAAGATCAAGGGCCTATGGTTCGCACCTGTACTCATTTAGACGGTCGCATGGCTTTACAGCGGGCGTTTAATGAGACGGTGCAGAGTCACAAAACGCGTTATCTTTCCGATTTGCAGAAATTTGCACCCCAAATAAATGTGTGGGATTTGCCCAGTTATTTCACCGATGATTTGGTGGCTGATATTCAGGTGGTGTTGCAAGGGATGAAAGAGCCCGTTTATGTACAGGACTGGACGGATCCTGACATGCAGATTCCGGTTTTGCGGCCGTTTCATTTAAAAATTGCCGAAGTCTATCGCGATCAGACCATGATTGAAACATACGTACAGCGCATCATGGAGGATGCTGGAAACTATATTGTTTGGGAATGATCAAAAAGCGAAAAGGGAAAAGATTCTTCCTCTTTCTTTGCAGTGACCGGGATGGAGGGCTTGACTATGCCTGATGCAAAATGCCGAGTGTTATGGTACTGTGGTACGGGGTTGATATTGTGTGCGATTGCGTGTGGTCGCATTTCCAAAACCACCGGTTTGGATGATTATGTTGTAGAAGAAACAACGGTTAAAACTCCGGCAGGGACTGCCCATGTGCAGGTTCTGGTGCCTGCTGGCAAGTTTGTAATGGGATCTGTTGAGGGTGGTGCAGATGAACTGCCCGTTCATGAAGTGGCGGTTGATGCTTTTTATATCGACAAATACGAAGTGACCAATGCTCAGTTTTCAGCCTATGTTAAGGCCAAAAATGCTGATGCGTCGCAATTTGTCAGGGAACGTGACTACAACCAACCCGATCAGCCTGTGGTTGGCGTGTTTTGGAATCAGGCAAGGGATTATTGCCAGTGGGCAGGCATGCAATTGCCAACGGAGGCACAGTGGGAAAAGGCGGCAAGAGGCACCGATGAACGCACATACCCATGGGGGAACGAGGTGCCTGAAGCAAAATATACCAATTTTAATTTTAACCAGGGGCTGGCAGAAGTGGGCCATTTTCCAATGGGGATAAGCCCTTATGGGGCTCTGGATATGGCTGGAAATGCGTGGGAATGGACGTTGGATGAATACGAATTTGCGTATTATGCGCACAGTCCCAAAACCAACCCGGTCAATTTGGAAAAGTCGGGTTTGGACGATGGGCCAGATCGAACCTTGCGTGGTGGGGCTTGGATTTCTTCTGTACAGGATGTGCGCATTGCCGAGCGTAGTTCGATCAATTTGTTGCAGGAAATGGCACAACAAAAAGGCATAGAACCTCCCATCATCTATGCCTCCATTGGGTTTCGGTGTGCGCGTGTTGTTCCAGTCAATAAGAATTAAAAACCCCTGTAGTTGATCACTGTGCGCCGCGGTTTGTTTTGCGATATGTCTATGGGTTCTTTTTTAAATCGATTTCGCTTTTTATTGGGTGGGGTGACCGTTGTCCTTGTTGGGGCAGCGGTCTATCTGTTTTTATTTTCATCCCCACCAGAGGTGTCTCAAGCCAATGGGGCAGGCCGATGAACGGCGCGTGAAAGACTGGATTAAAAAACAATAGGCAGGTGAACATGAAATTGGTTAATACGGGTGCATGATGATCCATAAAACCCATCATTTAGAGATGCTAAAACACATGGTTTCGGGAAACAGGCGATGGTTTTTGCCGTTTTTGGTGAGTTCTCTGTTATTTGCTATTATGGCCGGGTTAATGGCTTGTGACACAAAATCAAAATCGACGGATTTTGTTCGCGTTTCTGAACCGGGTTATACTGGATTGGTTCGTTGTGCAGAATGCCATACCAATAATTATGCCGAGTGGAAACAGAGCCTTCACAGCGTGGCCATGACCATCCCGACAGATTCGACGGTGGTGGGCAGTTTTAATCAGGCTTCGCGTAGCTATGGTGGTGTGACATCGCGCATGTTCAAACGCGATGGGCAATTTTTTATGGAAACACAAGGGCCTGATGGTCAGGTAAATGCCTATCGGGTGGATTATACCATTGGAATGCGACAGCACCAGGCGTATTTAACACAACTGGACAATGGGCGATATCAGGTATTGCCTTTGTATCACGATGGACCTAAAAATGCATGGGTAGATGCCCAAGAAGGCGGTGTGGTGGAACAGCATCAACCCTTGCGTCGAGATGATTTTTATTATTGGACCAATGCCGGGCGCACATGGAATTTTCACTGTTTTGACTGTCATGCCAGTCGGGTGGAAAAACACTACGATGCAAAGACCCACCGCTATCAGTCTTCTGTGGGCAGTTTGAGCATTGATTGTGAAGCCTGCCACGGGCCTTCTGAAAAACACGATCAAACACGCGGCACAATGGGAGAACCCCTGCATTTAATTGAACTGGAAAAATTGGGCAAGGAACAGGCTGTTGAGGTTTGCGCGCAGTGTCACGCGGCCAAAGAGATTGTGGCGACGGGGTATTTGCCGGGTCAGGATTTTTACGATTATTACCAGGTGATTTTGCCCGATGATGAAAAGGTTTTTTTCCCCGATGGGCAACCCCGTGTGTATTTGTATCCGGGGGCGCTGCATTTGATGAGCCCTTGTTTTACACATGACGATTTGCGCTGTACGACCTGTCACGATTCTCATGGCAATGGCCGCAGTGTGGATTTGATTGCCGACCGAGAAGGGGTTGAATTGTGCGAATCATGTCATGAAGATGTGGCAAAAAACCCTGTGGCGCATGGCCATCACAAACCGGGAAGCAAAGGCAACCAGTGTGTGCAGTGCCACATGCCGTATCACTATGTGACGGGTGAACATTTGACCGATCATCGCATTGTGTCACCTGTGCCCCAAAATACCGTTGAAAACGGTGTGCCCAATGCGTGCAATCAAAGTGGCTGCCATGCCGATCAATCGGCACAGTGGGCTTCACAGTGGGCAACCAACTGGTATGGCAATTATCAAGATGCAGTGGTTGTTCGCACAACTGCCGTGGCGCAAGCCCAGCGCAAAGATCACAAAGCCCTGCCGGTATTGCTTGACATGACAGAGGATTTAAATGCGGTTTGGCGGGCAACGGCTGCGGCTTTGCTGGGGCGACTGGGGGCTTCACAAGCGGTGCCCAGGCTGAGTGTGTTGTTGACCGATGCCCATCCGATGGTGCGGCTTAAGGCGGTGATGGCGCTGGGGCAAATTGGGGATTTGCGCGCCCTGTCTTTGTTGCTTTCTGCCCTGTCCGATTCGTCTTTAAGCGTGCGGATTCAGGTGCCTTTTGCATTGATGGATATGGGCTATGTGCCCGGTGATGCCGATGCAAAACGCGTGTTGGATCAGGTGTTATCCGAACATCGCGCGGTGGTCTATGGGGTGCAAAGTGATGATCCTGGATTTCGCGAAAGCCTTGCACAGATTTATGAACGGCAGGGGCAATTTGAAGAAGCGGAGCGCGAATTTGACATGGTGGCCCAACTGGATCCCCGGCATCCTGAAACAACCGGGGATTTGGCGCGTTTGAAAACAAAACGGTCGCATTTTGACATGCTTTACAAACACTTGTCTTCCAATACAACACCTCATGCCCAGGCGCGTTTTGGGGTTTTGTTGTTAAAATCTGGCCGATATCAAGAGGCACAGGATATTTTTTCCAATATAAAAGATAAGTCGGCTTTGTTGTGGACGATGACGGGTGATGCCCGGTTGGGCAGTGGGGATGGGGATGGCGCAAAGGTGGCTTATTTGCATGCTTTAGAAGTTCAGCCGGGATTTCGATCTGCTGTGCGCCGAATGGCACAAATGATTTTGGCCAAACCGGGGTTGAGCACCCGGATGGATATGGCTGCAACCCGTTCTGCCCAGGAATGGACAGCGCGCGGGATTGTGGCTTTTCGGGCAGGAGATGACAGAGAATCCGCACAGGCTTTTGTTCAGGCTTTAGATGCCGAATCGACGGGTGATGTGGCAACGGGGTTGGGGCGAGAAGGTTTGTATCGGGTTCAAATTCAGGCCGATTCGATGATTGCCCGCGGGCGTACCCTGTATGCCAGCGGCGATTTAAAGGGTGCCCTTGCATTTTATGAACAGGCCATCCAACTCTATCCTGAACATGAAGAGGTGTATGCGATATACGGGTTGATTTTTGCCGATCTGGGTGATTTAAAAGCGGCTGAACAACAGTTGGTTGATGCCCTTTTGATCGATCCTGGCAATGCGTCAGCCTTAACACTTTTGGGCACAGTCT
>CAXNEV010000199.1:0-6840 GCA_964200925.1 Candidatus Latescibacterota bacterium
TCTCCATTTTGTCGTGCAAGGACTCGGAAAAGAACGGCTTGAAAATGCTCAAACCCTGCTCGACATCGGCGCGGGATCGGGCAAGTTTTCCATTTTGCTCAAACAACAGTATCCCCATTTGAACATCACCGCCGTGGATCTGTCGCAAGACAACATCGACACCATAAAACACAATGCCGCACAAACCCACACAGACCTCGCCATCAAACAGGCATCGGCATTAGACCTGCCATTTGAAAACAATACCTTCGACCTAATTTTGTGCGCCTACATGCTGCAACACACCGACAATCCCCAGCGGGGTTTTGCCGAAGCCGCCCGGGTGTTAAAACTCGGTGGCACCGTTTTTTTTGCCATTGGCTGCAACAATGGCCTGGGCTGGTTGCACAAAAAAACGCGCTGGTTTTTCAAACGGGTTCCTGCCTCTTTGCGCACCCCATCGGTTTGGCCGGCCCTGCCGTTTTACTGGGCGGCAACCCATGTGTTAAAACGCAACAAAGCCTCCTATCGCGAACTGGCCAAAGACATGGTCGATTGGTTTTACAATCCGCTGCAAAACTTTGTACCCGAAGGCGACATATGCCCGTGGTTTGACCAGAACAACCTCGCCTTTGAACACCTCGGATACACCGGCCTGTTCAAAAGCATGATGTTGAGCCGAGGAACCAAAAAACCGTGACCCGTTCTCACTTGTTCACCATCGCCAAAGTGCTGATCAGCATCGCATTGTTGATTTTTATCTTGCGCCTGATCAACCCGCACACCGCGTGGTTTTATCTGAGCACCTTGCACCCCATTTACCTGTTGGGCGTTTTGGGCCTGTCGTGTCTGGGTATTCTGATCAGCGTTTGGAAATGGCAAATGCTGATAGGCGAACTTGCACAACCGCATGTTTTTATCCAATTGCTTCGCCTGTTCTGGATCGGCACCTTTTTTAACAATTTTTTGCCTGGACGCACCGGGGGCGACATCATTCGCGCCTATGGCATTGCCGCAGGTTCCCAAAACCGTCTGGGTGCAGCCACAACCGTAGTGGTAGATCGCGCCCTGAACCTTGCGGCCCTATTGGTGATTGCCCTGATCGCATTAATCTGGGCCCCTTATACACTATCGCCAAATCTGCGCTGGGTGTTGCTGGGCAGTGGCGGCCTGCTTTTATTCATCGGCATGGCCTGCATTTTTCTGATACCGCGCATGACGCTCACGTCCAAAAACCGATACATTCAGATATTGATCCAGGGCATGACCGCCATTGGGCAACTTTTACACAACCCGGTTCACCTCTTAAAAGTCTCGTTTTTGTCGGTGATCTATCAGATCACCGTTATTTTAAGCAATTACGGCGTGGCATGCAGTTTGGGTATCTTTGCAGATCCCGGCATCTTTTTCTTTGCCATTCCCATCACCGCGCTGATCACCATGATCCCCGTTTCGATCAATGGGTTTGGCCTGCGCGAAGGGGCTTATGCCCTGATCTTTACCTCCGTTGGCCTGTCGGCAGAAGCCGCCGTTTCCATATCGATAGCCGCCACAGCAAGCATGATGGCCCTCAGTTTAATCGGCGGTTTTTTATATGTCACTGGGCCCGTCAAAATTCAACACACCGATGTGTCTTCTCAGGTACCCGTCGATGTCACCACATAATACAATCCCTTTTAAAAAAATAGCTGCCCATCCCGTGTTCTGGATGGTTTGTCTATCAGGTCTTTTGCGTCTTGTTCTGGCACTTTACCAGCCGCCCAACCCGGAATTGTGGGCCGATGCCGGCACCTACCACGCACTGGCCGACAATATGATTTCGGGCCATGGTTTTTCCGTTGATGGCCAACAGCCCTCGCGTGTGCGCACACCCGGTTATCCGGCCTTTATCGCAGTGATCTATTTCTTTTTTGGATCATCGCCTAAAATTGCCGTTGTTGTTCAAGCACTCATTTGCAGCCTGTCGGTTTATGTCGTGTACCGGCTTGGTCAAATCGTTTTGGATCACCGAGGAGCTATCCTTTCAGCCCTGCTTGTCAGCGTGCACCCGGCCCTGCTTTATTACGACACACGCCTGTTGCGCGAAGGCCCAACCGGACTCTTGCTTTTGCTCATCGCGCTGTTAGCCTTTCGATTTTCGGGCCGTGCCACAAAATGGCATCTGTTGCTGATTGGCAGCCTGTTATCAGCCGTCAGCATGATTCGCCCCGAAACCCTGCTCATGGGATTGCCTGCAGCCTATATCCTGTTCAGACCCCATTTTCATGTGCGACAACTCTGGCGTCCTGTCCTGCTGGTGGCGTTGCCCATCCTGCTGGTCTGGCTGCCCTGGACCGCGCGCAATTACACACTATTTGGTTCTCTGTCGCCCATCACCGCGGGCATTGGGTCAACCATGTGGTTTGGCAACCAGTGGATCGCCATTGGTGGAGAAGACCGCAAAGATGCCGACCATGCCAAACTGCAAGAAAAAACATCGCGCATTTTGAACGAAAATATCACGTCGGGCAATGAAGCCAATGTGGAAAACACGTTTTCCAACATGGTGCTCACAGACATCATGCAACGGCCCGGATGGTTTGTGGCCATGATTGGCAAAAAAATGGTGCTGTTCTGGAAAGATGCCAATGGCGTTAAAAAAACCCTGCCCCGCATCCATCCTTTATTGGCAGATGTTGTGAATATCTATTATTACACCCTGCTTGGTATGATGGTCTTTGCCATCGTGCGCTACCGCAAAAATCAAAACATTCAGGCCCTAACACTCTGGGTGTTCACTTACATGATGATTTATGCACTATTGCATGTGCGCAATCGCTATCGCGTGCCCGTGATGCCCATTGTTCTTCTGCTTTCGTCCGGGGGCATCTGCATCCTTTGGGATGTTGCCAAAGCGCGATTCCAAAAAACACAACCTGCACCACAGCCCGTGTGTGTTTCGGCACCGCAAAAAAACACGCAGGAGCCCGTGGTCTTATGAACACCCATACCCTGCATGTACGCGAGCGATTTGATGGTGAAGCCGAAAACTGGAATGCCCAATATCACCCGTCAACATCCGGTTCGATATACGCCCACAATTTGTTGCGCCGCCAGCAACAAACCCAAACGCTCATCGACAACACAGGCGGGCGTTTGCTCGACATAGGATGTGGCGCAGGCAACGTCTTGTTATCTGTTGCATCAACAACACAATTCAAACCTTTTGGCGCAGATTTTTCAACAAACATGCTCTTTCAGGCCCGTCAAAATGCCCGGCACCACCATCGCAGTGTACCGCTTCTGGCAACCGATGTTTGCCACCTGCCATTTGTATCAAACAGTTTTGACGCCATTTTATGCCTGGGTGTGCTGGAATACATTCCCCATTATACGCAGGTGCTTTCTGAATGTGCACGCCTGTTAAAACCTGGCGGACAATTCATTGTCTCTGTGCCCAACGGCACATCGCCCTTTATCCGTTTTGACGATCTGATGTTTGCCATTAAAAATATCATCACGCGTGGATTCCTGCCGCCATCCCTTCGCAAATGGATCAAAACCCGAATATTCAATCGGGAAGACAAACCTTATTTTAACCATCAAAAACAGCGCTTTTCACCGCTTGTTTTTGGCCACCAGTTGAAACAGGCCGGATTTGACATTCGCAATCAGTGTTATCACACCTATGGATTCGGAATCCTGGAAGGCAGCATCTGGAATGTGCGAATTTCCAAATACATTGAAAACCGAACAACCCACCACCCGAACATGGAGAAACTGGGATGGACATATATTCTCAAGGCAGTCAAACAATGACATCTGATACCGATGCAAAAACAGACCTGGGCCTGATCAGCATCATCATTCCGGCCTTTAATGAAGAAAATGCCATTGCCGAAACCATAGAACAGGTGCGCCAAGTCATGACCGCTTCGGCCCATGACTATGAGCTCATCATCGTCGATGACGGGTCAATCGATGACACCGGCAAACGCGCCCGCCAAACCGGTGCCCGCGTGGTTCGCCACGAAGAAAATCAGGGGTATGGCGCAAGCCTCAAAGATGGCATTCGTGCCGCCAAAGGCGACTGGATTGTCATCACCGATGCCGACGGCACCTACCCCAACGACCGCATTCCCGATTTATTGAAATACGCCGGGGAAAATGATATGGTCGTAGGCGCGCGCACCGGCGAAGCCGCCAAAATCCCGTTCATTCGTCGGCCCGCAAAATGGGCACTGGCGCAGTTGGCCAACTATTTGTCCGAAACCAAAATCCCCGACTACAACTCCGGGTTGCGCGTGTTTCGCAAAGAAATGGCCATGCGATTTTTCAAAATCCTGCCATCGGGTTTTTCATTTACAACAACCATCACGCTATCGTCCTTATGCCATGGCTATCGCGTCAAATACATTCCCATTGCGTATTACAAACGCACGGGCAAATCCAAAATCAAACCCATTCGCGACACCTATCGCTTTTTTATGCTCATCGTGCGCACCACCGTTTATTTCAATCCGCTCAAAGTGTTTATGCCCATCAGCTTTCTGCTCTTTTCACTGGGCATGGGCAAAATGATTTACGAACTGATCACCGCCGGTGGACTGGCCGAAACATCGGTCTTCTTAATCTTAGCGGCCTTTCAAATGGCGGCCCTCGGTCTGTTGGCCGACATGATTGACAAAAGACTATAAATACCAGGTTTGAAGGGAGCGGTTATAATGGTCATTTACCTTGCTGATTTGGCACATACCAAATCCGTTGACAACAAATCATTGACAGTACCTTTAAATATTGGATATATCAAAGCCTACGCGATGGAAGTCCATAAAGGGTCAGTTGACATATCTTTGTTTAAGCACCCAGAACGTTTGTTAGCACGTGTTGAAAAGCAAAAGCCCGATATTATCGGATTTGCTAATTATGGTTGGAATGTCAACTTAAACTGGGCGATTGGAAACTATCTGAAAAAAGAATTACCAGACACGCTGTTTGTAGCCGGTGGTCCCAATATTGATCCTGATCCAGAAAGACAGATGGCATTTTTTAAACGCCATAATTACCTGGATTTCCTCGTTATTGATGGCGGAGAAGAACCCTTTTCTGAACTCATCAGCTGGCATCGCGAAGCTGGCAAAAACTATAAGGCACTTCCCTCAAATTTAATCTGGCTTGAAAATGGATCTATTCAAAAGACCACCGAACGTCCATTAACCAAGCAAATTGAAAACATTCCCTCACCGTATCTTTCAGGTTATCTCGACGAATTTATAGAATATGATATGGTTCCACTGTTTGAAACAAATCGTGGTTGTCCATTCCAATGCACATTTTGTGCCTGGGGATCTGCATCTAAAAATCTGGTTCGACGTTTTGATCAAGACGTGGCGATAGCAGAAATCGAATATGTTGGTGCCAGATCAAAAGCCCACAACTGGATCGTATGCGACGCAAACTTTGGTTTACTCAAACGAGACATAGAAATTGCGAAAGCCATTCGGAACGTCAAAGATCAGTATGGTACTCCACACACCTGTGATATTTGGCTTGCCAAAAATGTGACCGAACGCAATCTTGAAATTGGGGAGATTCTCAGTGATATGGCAGTCCCTGTGATGGCAGTACAAAGTTTGAATGACCAGGTCTTAAAAAACATCAAAAGGGGCAACATCTCAAAAGAAACGTATGCCGAGTATCAACAAAAATTCCATGCTATTGGCAGTCGTACTTACTCTGATGTGATTGTTCCACTGCCAGGCGAAACACTTGATACCCATATACATGCACTTTATCAACTCTTCAACTTTGAAGTGGATAACATACACAATCACAACATGCGCCTGTTGCCTGGAGCAGAAACCAATTCTACTGAAACGCGTCAGGAATATGGATTTAGAACGCGCTATCGACTCATCCATGGCGACGCTGGCATTTATCAAACACCTTCAGGAAATCAAATTCGTTGTTTTGAGTATGAAGAAAGCCTTAGATCAACCAAAACGATGACAGAGGAAGAGGTCTTCTATCTAAGAAAGTTGCATTTCTTAGTCGATTTTTGCTGGAATACTGAAATTTATAAACCGTTGTTAAAAGTCATGAAATTTTATGGCGTCAATCCTATTGAAGTGCTGCAACGCTTTCTCACATTTGGCGAAAGTGCAGACTCAACAACAGTGCCCCAAAGTGGGCATCTATCCGCATTCTGGAGGCATTTTGACCAGATGTCTCATGAAGAATGGTTTGATAGCGAGAAAGATATCAGATCATATTTTGCAAAAGACGAAAATTTCAATCGACTCATAAATCAGGAATTTGAAAAATTAAATATTCTGTTTAGTGTCATTGCACTGCGAGATTATAAACAAGAATTTGATGAAGGCATGCGACAGGTTACGCATGAATTTTCTCAAGTTCCCAAAGATGTGCTCGATCTGGCATTGAAATTGGTTGCTGCTACTTTCCCTGCACTTGACACGCCATCAACTCCAGAATCCATAGAAATATCCAGTGGCTTGGTTGCCCTTGGGCTTCAATCAACGGCAGTGTTTCAGCCCAGCCAGGATCAACAGCGTATCTATTTTTCAGAAAATCCACAGCGCACCCAAATCAAGGACATCATATTACGTGCAGAAGGACGCACACTTTCAAAAATTCTCAACACACAAGGGATCTCCCTGAGAAATTTGAAATTTAATATCAAAAAAGAATGTGCAAGTGCTGTCGTTCTGTAAGAAGCTGTCTTAAAACCCATTCAGGAAGCAAGTCGCCTGAGTAACAAATGGGTCATCGCAATATGAATGAAAGCTTCGCTACTTTGAGTTAAGCGCTCATAATCCTTTGAGAGACGTCGGAAATTCAACAACCATGAAAAGGTACGTT
>CAXNEV010000200.1:0-6817 GCA_964200925.1 Candidatus Latescibacterota bacterium
TGATCTTGTGGATGCCATAAAATAGCACGACCAGATTAGGCAAGCAATACAGATTGCTTATGCTCTGACAACTTCACCACGGAACAAAAACACGAAATCTTCACCGGGAAAAAACTTCCTCAATTTGGCCTATTTTCATCACCCCAGGCCGAACCCAACAGCGCAATGCGATCGCCCACTTCTATGGCTACAAACAATGCCACAATTGTCCACGGTGTAAAATCTGCCTCTGCCTGTCCTGTGAGTGCGTCAAAAAAAGATTTCATGAGCACACCGGCCAGAAACGGGGCCACATCGTCGATGCCGCGAAACAGGATGGTTGATAAAAAAAGCCCTGGGCGGAATTTTAACAACCGATAGGTGGTTTGTCCCATGGTCATGAAATCAATTCCTCAAGGCCGGTTTTAAGCAAACGGGAAAAATGGGAATTTGGATTTTGCACCAGATTGTTACGCGCACCAAATTCTTCAATTTGCCCATTGTTGAGAATTAAAATGTTGTCTACGCGCTGCACCGTGTCCAGCCGGTGCGCAATGATGATGCCCGTGCGATTTTGCAACAACCGGGCTACCGCGCGATTGATATTCTGTTCGGTTGCCGGGTCGAGTCGCGATGACGGTTCATCTAAAATCACCAGGCCGGGATCTTTGAGAAATACCCGTGTAAATGCCAGCAGTTGCGCTTCACCTGCTGACAGCCCACTGCTGCCCGCGGTCAGTTCTGAATCAAGCCCTTTTGGCAATGACATAAACCAGTCGCCCAGCCCCAACTCTTCGAGCATTGCAACAATTTTTTGATCGGAAACATCGGGCCGAAACAGCGTTAGATTGTCGCGCACCGAGGCATTAAAAAGTTGCACATCCTGCGTGACAAGCCCCACATGGCTGCGCAAATCATCCAGATGGATATTTTGAATGGGTTGATGCCCAAGGCGAATTTGCCCGTGCTGAATATCGTAAAACCGAAACAACAAACGCGTTATGGTGGTTTTGCCACTGCCCGTGCGTCCAAGCAAACCGAGCGTTTTGCCAGGTTCAAGGGCAAAAGATACGTTCTGAAGGACGGGTTCATCCGGGTTGTATCCAAAATGAACCCGATCAAATGTCACACTCAGCGGATGTGCCGTTGACAATTTTTCATGGCCATCCTGAATGGCGGTTTGTATGCGATACAATTCTTCAATTCGCTTCAGCCCGGCCGTAGCCCGTTGCAACTCGTTAATCTGCTGGCTGATTTGAAACAATGGTTCGCGCAGCATGGCAGTATAATTAAAAATGAGAAATACCGCACCAATCGTAAATGTACCTTCTCGATATAACCAGATGCCCATTCCCATGGCCAGGGCATAACCGAGCACAAACATAATGCCCGTTATGGCGCGCAGCAGTTCACTCATCAATTCCGATTTTTTAACTCGCGCAAAAACCCCTTTGTTCACGTCGTGAAACCGTTGGATGGTATAACCGCCTGCGCCATTGGTGCGAATGTCTTCCAAGCCCAGCAGGCGTTCTTCCAAAAATCCATATAACCGCGCATAACTTTCGCGTTCGGCTGTGTAAATGGGCACGGCCATGTTGCGCGTGAGGTTATACACCGCAAAAGCAACGAGTGCAAAAGCCGTCAACGCCAAACCCACACGCCAGTCTTCGCGGAACACCAGGATCAGCACGCCAATTAAAAAACATGTGCTGCCTATGACCTGAATGACAAATTCCGAGAAGAAATTCGACAGGGCAGTTGTATCGCCATCCACGCGCTCCACCATTTCGCCAGGTGTGCGCTGATGATGAAACCCCATGTCCAGGTGCAAACAATGAAAGGCCAGATCATTGCGCATCTGATTGGTTGCACGCCAGCCCACATCCTGGCCCAGATAAGAACTGACGATATTTACGCCCTGGCGCGCGATCCCAATGATGAGATATAAAATGCCCGCCCAAACCAGATTTTCAACAGCCCCTTGAGATTGTGCTGTATCGATGAAATAACGCACAATTTGAGGGTTTAACAAATTGAGACCAATGCCTGCAAACATAAAGATCCCCAGGGATATGACGCGTTTCCACTGGGGTTTGAGGTATTGATACAACAATGCAATGTATTGTTTAATTGAAACGCGTTCCAAGTTGCAAAGGTCCTTTCAAGATTTGTGAATTTTTCTGAAACTCAAATATAAGATATTGTGTTGATTATGTACAAAATAATATCTCTGTTTGTAAGCCTTCGGCGACCTATTTTTGTAACGACACAAAAGTAGGCAAAAAATCGTTCCCTCAAGCGCGTGGGAAGGCTGATTTTCCGCGAATACCCCCACAGGATGCATCCGATGAGATGGCCTGTCAAGATCAGCGGTGTTTCACAATGGATTGCGAAACGGAACCGCGCGGAAAATCTTCCTGTATCGCATGTTTATTGGCGGTGTGCATTGCAGGTATGTATATCCTGTAAAAATGTGATAAAACCTTAGACAGCCTCAACGGAGAGGTTTTTATACCTGACCATGTACTTGTTGTGACAAGCCAATTGTGGTCGTATATTGGGCGGACATAAATTTGTACAAGTATTAACCATGCAGGTACCCAATTTATTTTTGCAGAGGAGTTTTACCATGAAAATCGGTGTGGTTGATGTCGATACGTCACATCCTCAAAACTGGATTCCCATTGAACGCGAGCTGGGACATGAGGTCACCTGTGTTTGGGACGGCGGCGCTGTGCATCCGAAGGAATACGTTGAAAAATTTGCCACCGATCACAAACTCACCGTTTGCACCTCTCTTGAAGACATGGTGAAGCAGGTCGATTGCGCCATTATTCACGGGTGTGACTGGGACACGCACGTCACAAAAGCACAGCCTTTTGTTGAGGCTGGAAAATCCGTGCTGATTGACAAACCCGTTGCCGGATCTGTGGCCGATCTCAAGCAGTTTCAGACCTGGGTTGATCAGGGCGCACGAATTTCCGGAGGATCTTCTTTGCGATTTTGCGCTGAGGTGGCCGCATGGTTGGCTGTGCCTGTTGAAGAACGCGGCACTCCTCATACTGTGGTATGCGGTTGTGCGGTTGATGACTTCAATTATGGCATTCACGCCTATTCGATGCTGGGCTGCATTTTGGGCGCAGGGGCAAAAAGTGTGCGCCACCTCGGCAAAGGTGTGCAGCGGCGCATTCAGATCACCTGGCCGGATGGGCGAATGGGTTTTCTGATCGTTGGTCAGGGTGCGGTGTGGATGCCATTTTACGCCCAGATTACCACCGAGCGCAAAGTTCACCAGATCGTTGCTGACAACAAAACCCTCTACCGATGTTTGTTGCAAGCCGCATTGCCTTATCTGTCTGGTCAAACACCCCCTCCTATTTCTTTTCAAGAACTTGTGGAGCCTGAGCGCTGGGCCATTGCAGCACGCCTGTCCTGGCAAAATGGCGATGCCGAAATTCAGCTTGCAGATCTTTCTGAAAAAGATTCGGGATATGATGGAGCCGATTTTGCCGTGGACTACCGCAAGAGCCGATATCCAAAGGGTTAAAAACCGTTTTCGACAGGAGGGGTTATGCGCGACGTGCAATGGGAACGCATGTTTCCCGATGAATTGGAAGATGCTTTTGAACATTGTCCTGTGGTTTATTTGCCCTACGGATTGTGCGAACCTCACGGTTGGCACAACGCCGTGGGCATGGATGCCATCCGAGCGCATCAATGTTCCTGCCAGGCAGCACGCACCCATGGCGGAATTGTGGCGCCGCCTTTTTATTGGCACTGCCATGAAATTGGCGGATATGGCACCTGGGCGCACAGCCGTGTGGGCAACAAGCGTTCGTGGTTAAGTGCCATTCCCCCCTGGTTGTTTTTGAAAAATATGTGTTATCACATTCGCGCTGTGGATGCACTCGGTTTTCATGGGGCCATTTTATTTTCGGGCCATTCGGGCCCACATCGGCTCGACGTGCCCATTGTGCTGGATATCATGCAAAAACACGTGGGTGTGCGGTTGTTTTCTACCATGAGTGTTGGCACGGATATTCCGCGTTTTGACGATGGCAAAGGGTTAGGCGGTCACGCAGGTCGTGGCGAAACTTCTGTGCTTTGGGCTGTTGCTCCCGATTGTGTTGATATGTCGCGCATGCCGTCTCAGGATGATTCACGCGCTCCGCATTTTGCGATGGGCGATTATAATGATCTGTCCAGCCGCCGATCTGGTGAACAAATGGTTGCCGATATCGTGGCGCTTTTTGGCGAAAAAACAAAAGAGCTGTTGAACGCTTATGATAAAGAAGTTGCGAATCACAGCCCACTGTCTTACGACGATGTGGAAGGCATCTGGGAAGATGAGATTCGGCCGCACCTCAAAGATTTCGCTTCGATGCAAAACCCCAAAGAAGCCCCACCAAAAGAGTCGCGATGGTATGCCAACTGGCGCGTGCCGGAAAACAGAGTCCTGTAAAAAATAAGGGTACGGATTTTTTCTCCGTGCCCTTATTTTTTTTTCAGAATGGACTGAATCAACTGATCTAATCGCTGTAAAAAATGTGACCGATCTTGTTTGCTAAACGATTTTGGCCCACCGGTCATAATGCCCATATCGCGCAATTGCGACCGCAATTCGCGGTTGGCCAACGCCTCGCCAATATCATCTTCTGTATAAAACCGCCCCCGTGGACTGATCACATACGCCTGCTTTTCCAAACACCGCCCGGCAAGCGGAATGTCTCCTGTCACCACGATATCTCGATCTGTTGCGTGTTCCACAATCCAATCATCTGCCGCGTCGGGAGAATCGTTGACCACCATCTGGGTAAGCCAGGTTTCTTGCGGTAAACGCATCCACATATTTGACACCAGCACCACGTTTAAGCCAAACCGTTTGGCCACGCGGTATGTTTCTTCTTTGACCGGACATGCATCTGCATCAATAAAAATGGTCACATAAACCTTTGCACGCGTCGTTTTAAAAACACAGCCAACCCGTTATCCAAACAATCCGGCACAACACTTCTTGTATTTCTTCCCACTGCCACATGGACATGGATCATTTCTTCCCACTTTGGGCAAGACCTTGCGCACGGTCTCGCCTTTCATGGATCCATCCGTGCGAAAATTTGCCAGATATTGCGGGGATATCTGCGACACAAAAACCGACCAATCTTCAGCATTGGGGCATTTGCCTGTGGACGACAAAAAGCTAAAAAACGCTTTTAACACTTCGGGAAAATTTTGACGCACCTGTAATGGGACTGAAAGTTGCCCAACGCCTTTTAATGCTTTTTCCATGTTGTCAAATGATGGATCATCGCCTATTTGTTCACACCAGTAAGCCAATAGTGTTTCGGCGTGTTCTTTTTGTGCCGAATCCAGAAACAAAAAATATTCAGATCCACAGTATTCCGGTACAGCATCCGACAAATTTTTTATCACTGCAAAATCCTTTTTTGAAGGGGCCAGGGAATTGGCCTCATTCCAAATAATCCAGTTCCGGCCGCAAATCCCATCGAATGCTGTCCCTGGGGTTGGTCTGTCGCGCCCACTGTGCCAGAATGTGATTATCCGCTCTTTTTTTTGCCATTTTTCGCGCAATCACATCGATATCCCAACCTGCCAACACCTCTGCCATCAAATCTTTCACCACCGATAGACACCCCGCATCATCTGCCCGATTGTGTAACTCCGTCGGGTCTTCCTTTAAATTGAAAAGTTGCACCGGATACCCGTGATAATAATTGAGCTTCCATTCTTCTCGCCGCACCATGCGTTGAAACACACCTTCTTGGGGATACGGCCCACCAGCCCCGGCGCCATCCAGACAAAATTCGGAAAACGCCACATTGTCCCACGCTGTCGTTTCCCCCTTCAAAAGCGGCAACAGTGTGCGTCCCTGAGACTGCGGCAACGCGGGACAAAAAAGCGCATCCAACATGGTCGCATTCAAATCCAACGACGAAATCACCTGATCCAATCGCTGACCTTCTGATAAGTGTCCCGGCCACGAAAGAATTGCTGGCACCCTGACCGAAGGTTCATAAAAAGTTTGTTTCCACCACAATCCGTGTTCCCCAACCTGCTCACCGTGATCCGACATATAAACGATCAATGTATTCTCTGCCAACCCATTTTTTTCCAGCGCCGAAAGAATTTGCCCAATCATAAAATCCAAACGATCCACCAGCGCCCAATACGCTGTCCGCGCCCGTTCAACTTCTGCATCTGACACCGTTTCAATGCCACATTTTTCGCGCCACCATTTAAAATACGGATGTAAAGTCTCCGAATACGGCTCGGAAATCGAAGGCATCGGCACATGCCCTTCATATCGCACATAATCCTTCCGGCGTGCCACAAAAGGTTGATGCGGCAACATATACCCCACGCTCAAACAAAACGGTGTTGAAGGTTGTCCTGCCCGTTTTTTCACCCCCACCCGATTCAAAAAATCCACCGTTGCCGCCGTCACCTCTTCATCGTGAACCTGATATGCGCTCTGCCCAATACCCGACTTTCGCAAACTCACACGCTCAGGTCCAGCCGTTCCGGTCAACATTCCATGGTTGGCCCCTTCCCCACCAAAATAATTCGACCCGTGATCGCCCACCCACCGCTCGGTATATCCGTGCAACTGATCAGGCCCCACCGAATGCATCCGTCCAATTAAAACGGGATGATAGCCCCCTGCGCCCATCGCATGGGCAAACGTTGGAATGCTCGAATCCAACCCATGACTATTCGTCCACACCTCATTTTCATGCGGATAACGGCCCGTCAACATCGACATCCGCGACGGCACACAAATCGGCGATGGACAATACACATTGCCCAACACCACACC